>NZ_JBHTSA010000011.1:0-118946 GCF_042795405.1 Streptomyces sp. NPDC056480
GTAACCCGTCCCTCGACCCGTCCCAACGGGCGTGCGCGGGGGGGGGTTGGGGGGCGGCCGTTCCCGCCGCCGAACCCGCCAGAGCGATCGCGCCCACGGTCGCGACGACCGCGCGGCGCACGCCGTGGACGGCGGCCGAGCAGCGTGAACCGTCCGCGGCGGTACGCCGACCGGCGTCGGCGCAGCCCACACAGGCGCAGCCCGGGGGTCTCTCATCGGTGAAGTCGGGGGTGGTGAACCGGTGGGCGGGGTGTGCGTCGGCGGTGTCCACGGGGTCGGCGGTGTCCACGGGGTTGGCGGTGTCCAGGGGGTTGGTGGTGTCCAGGGGGTTGGTGGTGTCCAGGGGGTTGGTGGTGTCCACGTTCCTCTTCACTCCTGACGGGGGTCGGCCGGGCTGCCGCTCCGGGTGTAGAAGGCCACGGTCAAGTCCTTCACCAGGGCCTGGCGTTCGAAGTCGTCGAGTTCGACGAGACCTCGCGCGGTCAGCCGGGTCACGGTGTCGTCCACGGCGTCGATCACGCCGGTGAGGACGGAGTCCCGGTGCTTGGCGTCCAGGGCTGCGATCTGACGGCGCCGCATGGCGGCTGCGACCTCGGGGGCGTACTCGATCCGGGTCGGCTGTGCGGAGAAGACGGCGATGCCCACCGGCCGGCACTCCGCGGCGAGCACGCGCGTCAGCGCGTCGCCGACCGCCTCGGCATCCCGCAGGGTCGGCGTGCCGCCCCGGAAGGCGTCGGCGGGAAGCCGTGAGAGCACCCGTGCGACGGCGGCCTCCACCTGCTCGCGCAGATAGCCGAGATGGTCGTCGACGGAGAGCAGCGCGCGCGCCGTGTCCCGCACCGACCACACGACCAGGACGACGACGCGCAGCGCCGAACCCTCGGCGTCGACGACGGCGATCGGCTCGCTGCGCCAGTGGCGCAGGCGTACGTCGATCCGGCGGCGCAGTACGAAGGGGCTGATCCAGACGAGGCCGGTGCGGCGGACGCTGCCCCGGTAGCGGCCGAAGAGCGAGAGCACCCAGGCGGAGCCGGTCCGCCCCCGGGTCAGGCCGCCGAACGAGACGACCGCGACGACGACACAGCTCGCGAGCGCGGCCCACTGCCAGGGCAGCAGCTCGACCTCGCGGAGCGGTCGGGCCCGCCGGAGCGTGGTGGCGATGCCGGTGAGCGCCGTGAGCCCGGTCAGGACGGCCACCCAGCCGGGGACGGCGGGTCCGGGGCGTTCCCCGAGACCGGGGTCGACGGGCGGGGGACGGCGGGGGAGCGGTGCGGAGGTCGCCTCCGGCGCCCCCGGCGATGCGGAACCGGAGAGCGCCGACGGCTCCGGGAGGCCGGCGGGCTCGGGTCGGCATCCGGAGCCGGAGCCGGAGCCGGAGTTGGAGTCGGTGCCGGAGTCGGGTTCTGGTTCGGTCCGGCCCTTCGTCAGGGCCGTGCTCCTGGGCAGGGTCGTGGTCGGTCGCCGGGCGGGGTCCGACCGGAAGAGGTCGTCCATCGGTATGCCGTCCGCGTGCCGGCGCGCACGGACGGGCAGGGGCCGCTTCTGGTGCTCGGTCATGAGGCCCTTCCGGCCGTTCCTGAGGTGACGGCACGTCGGATGATCTTCAGGGACCATCGTCACAGCGGTGTATGTCCGGAATGCCGCGCCGAACGTCCCGAATGCCGGGGACTTAGGTCCTGTGGCCAAGGCTTCACCGGGGGCCGTTGTCAGTGGGTGCCCCTACCGTTTTCACCATGACGACGACGACCTATCTGGAGCTGTCGCAGGACGACGGCGGCGCCCACAAGTTCTACGAAGTGACCGTCGAGGACCTCGCGGTGTCGGTCCGTTACGGCCGGATCGGGACGGCGGGCCAGACGCAGAGCTCCACCTTCCCCACGGCGGCGAAGGCGCAGGCGGCCGCGGCGAAGAAGATAGGGGAGAAGGTCCGCAAGGGATACGCCCCGGCGGTCCGTGGACAGCGGGCGGCCCGTGCCGTGACGCGCCGCGCGGTGACCTCCGCGCCCTCCACCGCGCGCGCCGTCGCTCCCGTCCTGTGGCGCTTCCGGACCGGTTCGGCTGCCTTCGGCATCCATGTCGACGAGGAGCGCTGCTGGGTCGGCAACCAGGCGGGTGACGTCTTCACGCTGGACCGCTCCGGCGAGGTGCAGGCCCGGTTCAGCCTGCCGGACGGCGTCAAGTGCCTGGTCGCCGACGACTTCTGGATCTACGCCGGCTGTGACGACGGCAAGGTGTATGACCTGTCGTCGAAGCTGCCCTTCGCCGCGTACGACATCGCCACCGACGTCGACATCTTCTGGCTCGACATCCACGAGGGCGTCCTGCACGTCGCCGACCGCTCGGGCCGGCTCACCGTCATCGACCACGAGGACGAGCACCAGTGGGCGCGCGGCGGCCAGGGCGAGCACGCCTGGATGGTCCGCGCCGACGGGGAAGCCGTCTACTACGGGGACACGCGGGGCGTCGCCGCCCACGCACCGGACGGCGGCGGTGAGCTGTGGCACACGGCCACCGAGGGCGGGGTGCTCTTCGGCTGGCAGGAGGACACCGCGGTCTACGCGGGCACGGCCCGCAAGAAGGTCCAGCGGCTCGCGAAGAAGGACGGGCGCGTCGAGGCGGTCTACAGCTGCGACAGCCCGGTGTACTCCTGCGCCACCTCGCCCGGCGGCCGGTTCGTCTTCGCGGCCGACTCGGCCTCCTCGGTCTACTGCTTCGCGGAGGACGGCACCCGGCTGTGGAAGCTCGGTACGGGCGGGGGCTCCGCGCTCTCCATGCAGTACCGCGACGAGCGTCTCTACCTGGTGACCACGGACGGTTCGCTGGTCTGCGTGGACGCGAGCGAGGCGGCGATCCAGGCCGCGCAGGGGGGTACGGTGCCGGTCGCGCGGGACATCAAGCTCGCCGCGGCCATGCCGGTGTACGAGCCGGCGACGACGGTCACCGCCGTCACGACCGTCAGCGTCGCCCCGGCGGGATCGGTGGTCGTGGAGTGTGTGAACGAGTCGGGCAGGACGCGGGTCCGGGTCCTCTCCGAGGGCTACGACTCCGCGTGGAACGTGCAGTTCCCGCGTGCGATCCGGGAGCCCGGCGCGCGGTACGTGGTCGATGCCCTGCACGCGGCCGCGGGAGGCTTCTACCGGGTCCGTGGTGACATCCGGCGGCTGCAGTGACGGCGGGCCACGGCGGCGGCACCTTCGACGCGGCCACCGGGGACGGCCCGCCGGTCTCCCCGGCGGACGTCGAGCAGCGGTCGAGGGAGGTCAGGGCCGCCCTCGACGGGCTGCTCCAGATCAGACGGCTGACCCAACGCGCCGACGGCGGTGACCCGAAGGCCGTCCCGGCGGACTGGGAGCGCCGGCAGCCGGTCCGCGCGGTGGCCCTCGCGCTGGAGTCGGGCGGCCTCACACCCTCGGCCGTGGACGCCTCCGGGGCGCGGATCGCCACGGGCTACCGCGTCCGGCCGGGGGACCGGCCGGGGACGGCCGTGGTCGAGTGGCTCGGCCCGGCGGGCTCGGGAGCCGCCCAGGAGGAGGCGACGACCCTCGGCGGCTGCGTGCCCGCCCTGACGCGGCTCGGCTGGGAGGCCCTGCTGTACAAGGGGCCGCGCGGGCGCCGCTTCCTGGAGGTGGAGCCGATGGCGGGCTGAGGCCTTGAGGGGCAAGGGCTCCGTCGCTGGCCTCGGGCGTCCCGGTTGGTTGGCCTCGGACGTCCCGGTCGGCCTCGGACGTCCCGGTTGGTTGGCCTCGGACATCCCCTTGGCCGCGGACGTCCCGGTTGGTTGGCCTCGGACGTCCACTTGGCCTCGGACGTCTCGGAGGGATCGGACGTCCCGGTGGGATCAGGCGATCGAGGCCGAGACGATCGCCGAGACGGCGATGTTGCAGGAGGCGGTCACCCAGACCGCCGGGTGCGGCTCGGGGTCGACCAGGGTGGCGCCCAGCTTGCCCGGCGTCACCAGGTCCACGACCAGGAACGCCACGGCCATCATCACCAGGCCGAGCAGGCCGAACGCGGCCGTCGACACGAGGCCCTTGCCGAAGTTCTCGTACGTCGTCCAGATCGACGTGAAGACGATGCCGCCGATGCCCAGGAGCGCCGAGCTCAGCAGGATCGCGGCGTTGCGGTTGCGGTCCTCCCAGATCTGCCGGCGGAGCTTGCCGGGGGTCAGCAGATCCACGAGGACTATGCCGAGGATCAGCAGGACCACGCCGAGGGCGCCGTAGGCGCCGGCCCGGCCGAGGCCGTTGACGATGTCGCTCATGGTGTGCCGGTCTCCGGGGATCACGATCACGGGGGATCGGTGGTCAAGGACCGGCAAAATGTAGCGCACGCGTCAACAGCACTCGCCGCCCGCCCGGGAATCGGGCGGACGGCGAGGGGCGGGAGAGGGGCCGGGAGGGGCAGGGCGAGCGCACGGGCGGGGGAGGCGCGGAGGCCGTCAGGCCCCCGGCGGCAGGTTCTTGGCACGGCCGCGCACCTGGATCGCCGTGACGATCTCGACCGCGCCGACGGCGAGCAGCCAGATGCCTCCGAGGACCATCAGCACCCTGGCCGACTCCAGCGGGGAGACGATGAGGACCACACCGGCGAGCACGTTGACGATGCCGAGGAAGATGTGCCAGCCGCGCGCCGGCATGGTGGCGTCGGACGCCGCCGCGAGGGTCTCCGTGATGCCGCGGAAGAGCCAGCCGATCCCGATCCAGAGCGCGAGCAGCAGGATCGACTGCGTCGCGCCCCGGAAGCACAGCAGGCCGAGCAGGATCGACAGCGCGCCGCTGATGAAGGCCATGACGCGCAGCGCGGTCGTGGTGTGCGTGCCGAAGGCGGCGACCAGCTGCATCACACCGCTGAACAGCAGGAAGAGACCGAAGAGCAGGCCGGCCACGAACAGCGAGGCCTCCGGCCAGGCCAGCACGATGATGCCGAGGACCAGGGACGCGATGCCGGCGAAGAGGAGCGCCTGCCAGGCGGCGCCCGCGAGCATGCTCAGCGGTCCGGGCGGTATGTCCTGGTGCCTCGGGCCGTCTTGAGTCTGTGTCATGGACGGTTCCGTCCTTCCGTGGCGGGGGCGGAGCTGCGGGCGGTCAGCGCGGGGTGGCGTAGCCGCTGAGGAAGAGCGCCTCGGCCAGCGCCATGTGCTCGATCTCGGAGGGGTCCACGCTCTCGTTGGGCGCGTGGATGAGACAGCCGGGTTCCTCGACGCCGATCAGCGCGATCTCCGCGTGGGGGAAGTGGGCGGCGAGCACGTTGCAGAGCGGGATCGAACCACCCTGGCCCGACTGGACCATGTCCTTCCCGTACGCCTCCCGGAGCGCCGTCGCCAGGGCCCGGTAGGCGGGGCCGTCGGTCCTCGCGCGGAACGGCTGGCCGCCGCTCTCGGGCTCCACCTCCACCCGGGCGCCCCACGGCGCGGCCGAGGTCAGATGGGCGGCGAGGGCGCGCTGGGCGTCGTCGGCGTCGACCCCCGGCGGGATCCGCAGGCTGACCCGGGCGCTGACCTTCGCCTGCACGGCGGCCGAGGAACCCACCACCGGGGGGCAGTCGATGCCGAGCACCGTGACGGCGGGCCTCGCCCAGAGTTCGTCGGCGACCGAACCCGTACCGACCAGGGACACCCCGTCGAGGACGCCGACATCGGCGCGGAACTGTTCGGCCGGGTAGTCGACCCCGTCCCAGACGCCGTCGTCCGGCAGCCCCTTGATCACGGTGTTGCCGTGTTCGTCGCGAAGGCCGTCGAGGATCCGGATCAGCGCGGCCAGGGCGTCGGGCGCGGGGCCGCCGAACATGCCGGAGTGCATCGCCCCCTTGAGGGTGGAGACGGTGACGACGACGTTGGCGAGCCCGCGCAGCGAGGTGGTCGTGGTGGGCAGGCCGCGCGCGAAGTTGCCGGTGTCGCAGATCAACAGGGTGTCGGCGGCGAACAGGTCGGGCTGCAGGGGGACGAGCTGCTCCAGGCCGCCGGTGCCCTGCTCCTCCGAACCCTCCGCCACGAACTTGATGTTCACGGGGAAGCCCCGGCCGTCCGGACCGCCGAGGGCGCGGAGGGCCGTGAGGTGCATCGCGATGTTGCCCTTGCAGTCGGCCGAACCGCGGCCGTACCAGCGCCCGTCGCGCTCGGTGAGCTCGAAGGGCGGGGTCTCCCAGGCCGCGTCGTCCAGCGGCGGCTGTACGTCGTAGTGGCAGTAGAGGAGCACGGTGGGCGCCCCCTCGGGGCCCGGCGCGTGCCCCACGACCGCGTCCGAGCCGTCGGGGGTCGTCACCCGCCGCATGTCCTGGAGTCCCGCCTCCGTGAAGGCCCGTACGAGGAAGTCGGCGGTCTTCGCGCACTCCTCCGGCGGAAACTGGCGGGGGTCGGCGACGGACCGCATCGCCACGAGCTCGGTGAGGTCCTCCTTCGCCCGGGGCATCAGGGCCCGGACCTTCTCCCGCAGGGCTGCGGTCCCGGTGGACTCGGCGGTCATGCGTACCCACTTCCCTCGGGCCGTGGCGGGGCGCGGCTCGCGGAGCCCGGGACGGCGACGGCCCTCTCACCCAAGCACTCGTGGACAAACGCCGCAAAAGGTGACTCGTACGGAGTACGCGCCGGTGGTCCCGGGCGGCGGAGGCCGGACGGGCCGACGACAGTGGACCGCGTACCAGTCCGCCCCTTCCTCTTCCCGCACCTGGAGAACCCCATGGGCCACCCCAACCGACGCGACCTCGGGCTCCTCGTGCTGCGGGTCGGCACCGGAGCCGTCCTCGCCGCGCACGGCACCCAGAAGCTCTTCGGCTGGTTCGGAGGCGGCGGCATCGAGGGCACCACCAAGGCCATGGAGGCCATGGGCTTCCACCCGGGCCGGGAGAGCGCCATCGCCGCCGGTCTCGGCGAGGCCGGCGGCGGCGCCCTGCTGGCCCTCGGCCTCGCCACCCCGGCCGCCGGAGCCGCGGCCGCCGGCGCCATGACCGGCGCCGTCGCCGTCCACGCCCCGGCCGGCTTCTTCGCCCAGAGCGGCGGCTACGAGTACCCGGCGTTCCTGGGCTTCGTCGCCGCCGCGATCGGGGTCACCGGCGCCGGCCGGTACTCCCTCGACCACGTCACGGACCATGTCCTCGACCGTCCCTGGGTGGTGGTCACCGCCTTCCTCGGCACCGCGATCGCCGCCGCGGCCGTGGTCAACCGGCGGGCCGACGAGCAGGCCGCCGCCGAGGCCGCGGCGGAGGAGGCGGGGCCGGAATCCGCGTGAAGCCGCTCGAGGACGGGGGTCCGCACGCGTCCGCCGCGCGGGAGGGTTAGGCTCGCCGCAGAGGAAGGGACGGTCGCCGCGCATGAAGATCGATCTGACGGACACCAACTCCAGCAAGATCAACAAGGCGATCCTGGAAGGCCGCAGGGCCGTCGGCACGCCCGCCGCCGGTGTCGTGCTCACCCTTGTCGTCGTCACCGACGAGGAGAACGCCTACGACGCGGTCAAGGCCGCCAACGAGGCCTCCCGGGAACACCCCTCCCGCATCCTGGTGGTCATCAAGCGCCACGCCCGCTCGCCCCACGGGCGCCACGAGACCCGCCTCGACGCCGAGGTCCGGCTCGGCACGGACGCCGGTTCGGGCGAGACGGTGCTGCTCCGGCTCCACGGCGAACTCGGCGACCGGGCCGACTCCGTGGTCCTGCCGCTGCTCCTGCCCGACGCGCCCGTCGTCGTCTGGTGGCCCGTTGACGCCCCCGAGGTGCCGTCCCTCGACCCGCTGGGCTCACTCGCCCAGCGCCGCATCACCGACATGTACGCGGTCGAGGACCCCCTCGCCGCCCTGGAGAAGCGGGCCGCCTCGTACGCCCCCGGCGACACCGACCTCGCCTGGACCCGGCTCACCCCGTGGCGCTCGATGCTGGCCGCCGCGCTCGACCAGGCCCCGCAGACCGTGACCTCGGCCGCCGTCGAGAGCGAGGCGGAGAACCCGAGCGCCGAACTCCTCGCCCGCTGGTTCGAGGTGCGGCTGGGCGTCCCCGTCGACCGGGTCGTGACCGACGGGCCCGTCGTCACGGCCGTCCGCATGGGCACCGCGGACGGCGAGATCCGCATCGACCGGCCCGAGGGGCCGGTGGCGCGGCTCTCCATTCCCGGTCAGCCCGGCCGGGTCCTCGCCCTCAAGGTCCGGACCACGGCCGAGCTGATCGCCGAGGAACTGCGCCGTCTCGACCCGGACGACGCCTATGCGGCGTCCCTGCGCGGTGGCGCGGCGAGGCCGTCGGCCGACCTGCGGTCCCGCGCCTGACCTCAGGGCTTCTCGAACACCATGACGAAGTCGGCCGTCTCCCGCACGCGGGGAACGTCCGGGTCCGGGAGTGCGAGGAGCCGTTCCTGGGCCTCCGCCACCAGGCGGGTGGCGTCGCCCGTGACCGACCAGGCGCCGGTGAAGAGGCCGCCCGACAGGGATCGGGCCATCGCGCGGGGCGACACCCGGAAGGTCGTGGGCCGCTCGGAGGCCGCGCCCCGGTAGACGAGTCCCCGCGCCTCGGCGATCGGCGCGAGGGCCCACGGCCCGTCCTGACGGGTCCGCAGCGGGTCGAGCCGGTCCTCCAGCTCGCCCACCACGACCCCGACATCGTCCGTGGGGCGGGTACCCCCGGCCGGGATCACCAGGTAGCGGCCGCCCGGCCGCAGGACCCGGGCGACCTCGTCGAAGACCATGCCGTGGTCGGGCCCGGTGTGCAGCAGCCAGGTGGACACCGCCTGGCTCACCGAGGCCGTCCGTACCGGAAGGCGGCAGGCGTCCGCCACCGCCACCCGCGGACCGAGACGCTCCAGGGCCCGGGCGAGCATCCCGGTGGACAGGTCGAGTCCGTACACCGCGTGGCCGCGCGCGGTCAGTTCGGCCGCCACGATGCCCGTGCCCACCCCGATGTCGAGCACCGGGAGGGCGGGGTCGAGCAGGGGCGCGAGCTGCTCGGCGAAGCCGGCGGCCCGGGCCGTGCCGCCGCGCGAGGCGTCGTAGCCGGGGGCGATCGCGTCGAACTCCGCCGTACCGGAGGCCGAAGTCATCCGTCTGTCTCCGTTCGTCCTCGTCGTCGGGGCGGGTCAGGCCTCGGGCGTGAACGCCACGGGCAGGGTCGCCATGCCGCGCAGAATGCCCTCGCGCCGGCTCAGATCCGCGTCCGGGTCGGCGAGCCGCAGGTCGGGGAAGCGGCGCAGCAGCGTTCCGATGGCGATCCGCGCCTCCGCACGGGCCAGTGGCGCACCCAGGCAGAAGTGCACACCATGGCCGAAAGCGAGCTGTTGCGGAACCTCGCGGCGTGCGACGTCGAGGATGTCCGGACGGTCGTAACGGGCCGGGTCGCGGTTGGCGGCGGCGAGCCCGATGATGATCATCTCGCCCGCCGGGACGGTGACCCCGCCGATCTCGTACGCGTCGGTGGTGAACCGTGCGACACCACGGCTCACCGGGCCCTCGTAGCGCAGGAGTTCCTCGATCGCCCCCGGCAGCAGGGAGGGGTCGTCGCGGAGCGCGGCGAACTGGTCCGGGTGTCGCAGCAGGGCGTGGACACCGTTGGCGATGAGGCTCGCCGTCGTCTCGTGTCCGGCGAGCGTGAGCAGGATCGTCATCGCCGTCAGCTCGCGGTCGCTGATCCGCTCCTCCGCCTGCGCGGCGCACAGCGCGCTCAGCAGATCGTCCTTCGGGTCCGCCTTGCGCTGGGCGATCAACGGCTGGAAGAACTCGGTGAGTTCGGCCCGAGCGCGAGCGCCCTTGGCGAGTCGCTCCGGGGTGTTGGGCGGCATGATCAGACCGACCGCGAGACGGGCGAAGTCGGGCTGTCCCTCGGCCGGGATGCCGATGAGTTCGCTGAGGACGGCCATGGGCAGCGGCAGCGCGAACTCGGAGACCAGATCGGCGGTTCCGCGTGCCGCGAAGGAGTCGAGGAACGCGTCGGTGTGCGCCTGGACGCGGGGCGCGAGCTGCTCCACGCGGCGGGCCGTGAAGGCCTTCGACACGAGGTTGCGGAGCCGGGTGTGGTCCTCGCCGTTGGCGACGAGCATGCTGGCCATCAGGACGTTGGTGCGCTCCTGGTGGGCCATCTCCTCCTCGAGTCCGTTCACCCCGACGGGACTGCTGCTGAGCCGGGGGTCGGTGAGCGCGGCGACGGACTCGTCGTAACCGGTGACCATCCAGACTTCAAGAGTGGGATTCAGCCGCACGCGCTGGACGACACCGTGCTCACGGATGCGCTCGAAGAGCGGGTAGGGGTTGGGCTGTTGGGCAACGTTCACCGGGACATCGTGAATGATTGCCTGCTCTTGACCGGTCATCTTCCGTAACTCCCCGCAGCTTTGTGAAAGATCTCTGGCAAGTAGTCATACCAGCCACCCCAGTTGCGTGGTAGCGTCACCGGCGCTCGGCTCGCATTGATGTTCGGAAAAGCACCGGCGAACTGCCGGTGACAAGATCAGCGGGGTGCTCCACCCACCGGTGACCGGTGCCTCGTACAGCTCGACTCGGTAGCAGCCAAGGCCTCAACCAGGCCCTATGCGCAGGGGAGACGTTTCGTGGAGCAAGCGGCAGCCGTGGACCCGATTCTGGATCTGGCCCGTCCGTCGATCCTGCGGAACCCGTACCCCTCGTACGCCCGGATGCGCGAGGCCACTCCCGTCCTGTGGCACGAACTGCTCGGTTCCTGGGTCCTGACCCGGCATGCCGACTGCCTCGCCGTGCTCACCGACAGCAACCGTTTCGCCTCCGACTGGCGGCGTGCCGGGGAGGAGATCCCCGCCCCGCTGCTCAGCGTGCAGACCCTCGACCCGCCGGAGCACACCGCCATCAGGCACCTGCTGCTCGACGGTTTCCGGGCGCAGGACCGGCAGGCGCTCCATGACGACCTGGAGGGGCAGATCGCCGATCTGCTCGTGGAGTTGGCCCGGCGCCCCTCCTTCGATCTCGTCGGGGAGCTCGCCGAGCCGGTGGCGCTCCGCTTCGTGACCGCCTTCCTCGGCGTCGAGGCTCCGGAGCTCGACTGGTTCGTGCCCATGTCCCGTACCGTCGTCGACGGCATGGACGCCGGCCTCTGGCCCGAGAAGCACGAACCTGCCGTCGCCGCCCGCGCCCGGCTCGCGGAGTACGCGGGAGGGTGGCTCGTGGACCCGCCCAAGGAAGGTCTCATCGCGTACGTCGCCGAGCACGCGGCGGACAGCGGCGTGGCAGAAACGGTTCTGCGCAACAGTCTGCGCGCCGTCCTCCACGCCGGCTACGAATCCGCCTCCCGGCTCCTCGGCAACGCGGCGGCCGCCCTCCTCACCACCCCCGGCGCGCTCGAAGCGTTCCGGGCGACCCCGGCCACGGCCGTGGACGAACTCATCCGGTACGACGCACCGGTCCAGGCGGACGCCCGGGTCTGCGTCACCGACACCGAACTGGGTGGCGTCACGATGAAGGCGGGTGATCCGGTCACGCTCTTCCTGGGCGCGGCCAACCACGACCCGCTCCGTTTCGCCCACCCCACAGAGCTGCGACTCGACCGCGCCCCGAACCCTCACCTCGGGTTCGGCCGCGGGGCCCATGCCTGTCTGGGCGCGTCCATGGCGATCCGGCTCACCGGATCCGTCCTCGGCGCCCTGGCCAGGGACCATCCGCAGGCACGGGCAGTCGCGGAACCGGAACACCGGCGCAATCTGACCCTCCGCGGTCTCGACCGCTTCGAGGTCACCCTGCGTCCAGACACGGGGGAGGAGGTACGACCATGAAGTACTGGCACTGAAACCAGTGAGCGTGCGGCCCGTCCGTGAGGCGGGCACCACGCCCGTGCACGGCATCCGTGCACCCCGCCGGAGTCCGAGTCCGCTGCACGGCTCGGGCTCCGGCCCCTACGCGCGGCGCGCGCTCGGCGAACGGGTCATGCGCACGTCGTCGACGACCAGGCTCAGCGCGCCGTCGACGGGACACCGCAGGCCGACCGACAGGCGGCGCATGGATCCGTCCGGGCCCAGGGTGTAGGCGGCGGCCACCTGGAACAGGTCGTGGCCGGCGGGACACGTCACCATGTTCATGTCCGTCACCGGGGACGGAGTCGTGGGTGGCCGAAGCTCCAGGACCACCGGGTCCGCAGCGCCGCACCCGTCCTCGTGCTGGACGTCGAGCGGCAGGCAGCAGCCCTCGCAGAAGCATTCGTCCGACGTCACCTCGAACCGGTCCCAGGCGCAGTACCGGCAGACGAGCGGTCCGGTCACGACCCGCCGCCCGGCCCCGCCGACCTCCGCACCCGGCTCGGCCCCGTAGGCCGCCGCACCCGGCTCGGCCCCGTAGGTCTCCGCACCCGGCTCGGCGCCGCCGACCTCGACACCCGCCCCGGCACCGTCGGCCGCTGTACCGGGTTCGGCCCCGCCGAGCAGCCGCAGCAGACCGCCGCTCGCGGCCGCCTCGTCACCGACCGGTCCGTCACTCCACATGTGCGTGCTCTCCACGGCAGTGATCCTTTCACCACCGCCGTGCGGCTCGCGTCCACCGGAGGATGCGAGCGGACCGGGCCGCCGGTGTCCCTCACGCACTGCGCGAACCCGGCGGTGGCCCGGAGCAGATGGGTGTGCGAGGGCCGCGCCCGACGCCGTACCCGAAGAACTCCACCACGACGGGGAGCGGTTGGGAGGTGTCGGCGGGAGGACGAACCGGCCCTTGGCCGGCTGCCCGTCGAACCCGGCGACGGGGATTCACAGACGTGAGAACCGTCGGTCCGGCCGGACACCCCACGCCGTCGGCGTCACGAGAAGGGCTCCGGGCCGGTCGCCGTGGCATCCTCGGACGAACCGCCCACAGCGTGTCCAGTTGTGGGCCTTCGTCGTCCTGCGCGGAGGGACCATGCTCATCAGCCACGCCGTACGTCACCATGTGCTGCACGTGACGCTCCACCGCGACCTGGACGTCACCAACCGGGCCGCCGTCGCCCTCCAGGTCCAGGCCCTGGTCCAGACGCTCCGCCCGGTCCGGGTGACCGTCGCCGTCCCGACCGCCGATCCCACCCCGGCCACCCTCAGCGCCCTGGCCCGCGCCCATCGCATGTGCGCGAGCCTGGACATCCCGCTGACCCTGAGCGGCGCGAGCGCCCGCACCCGCGGACTCCTGGACGTCACGGCCGAGTAGCCGGCCCCGCGGCCCGTGCCGGCCGTGACGGACCCGCCGGGCGCCGGCGGGCTGCCGAAGGGTGCCAGGCGCGCAGCCGCAGGCTGTTGCCCACGACCAGGACCGAGCTCGCCGACATCGCGGCCGCCGCCACCATCGGGTTGAGCACGCCGAGCATCGCGAGGGGCACGGTCACCACGTTGTAGCCGAAGGCCCAGACGAGGTTGACGCGGATCGTGGCCAGGGTGCGCCGCGCGAGCCGCACGGCATCGGGCAGGGCCTCGATCCCCGTACGGACGAGGGTGACGTCCGCGGCACCGATGGCGGCGTCGGCTCCGCCCGCGAGGCCGATGCCCAGGTCCGCGCCGGCGAGCGCGGCGGCGTCGTTCACGCCGTCGCCCACGACCGCGACCCGATGCCCCCGTTCCCGCAGCGCGCGGACCAGAGCGGCCTTCTCCTCGGGGGCGCAGCGGGCGTGGACCTCCTCGATGCCCAGGTCGGCGGCCACGGCCAGGGCCGGAGCCTTCGCGTCCCCGGTGGCCAGGACGGGGCGTACGCCGAGGCGGCGGAGGGCGTCCACGGCGCGATAGGTCCCGGGACGCACCACGTCCCCGATCTCCACGAGAGCGACCGCCTCGCCGTCGACGCGCACGAGGACCGGCGTACGGGCGGTGGCCTCGGCCGCCGTCAGCGCGTCCGCGAGGACGGCCGGCAGGTCGCCCGTCGGCGCCCCGACTTCGATCAGCCTGCCGTCGACGACGCCGCGGGCCCCTCGTCCCGGCAGGGCGCGGAAGTCGACGACGTCGGGAAGGTCCGCCCCGGCGTTCGCCCGCGCGTAGTCGACAACCGCCCGGCCCAGCGGATGTTCCGAACCCCCTTCCAGGGCCCCGGCGTACCGCACGACGGCCCGCTCGCCGAGGCCGCCGGCACCCGGGACGACGGTGAAGCGCGCGACGGTCGTCCGGCCGGAGGTCAGCGTGCCGGTCTTGTCGAGCACCACGGTGTCGACGTGCCGGAGCCCTTCCAGCGCCCGGGCGCCGCCGACCAGGATCCCGAGCTGGGCTCCCCGTCCCGTCGCGGCCATGAGGGCCGTCGGCGTGGCCAGGCCCAGCGCGCACGGACACGCCACGACCAGGACGGCCACGCAGGCCGTGACCGCCGACTGCGCGTCCCGGCCGGTCCCCAGCCAGAAGCCGAGGGTGCCGGCGGCCAGGGCCAGGACGACGGGGACGAAGACACCGGCCACCCGGTCGGCAAGCCGCTGGGCCCGGGCCTTCCCGGCCTGGGCCTCCTCCACCATCCGGGAGATGCGGGCGAGCCGGGTGTCCGCACCGACCGCCGTGGCGCGCACGAGCAACAGCCCGGCGACGTTGACCGAGCCTCCGACGACCCGGGAGCCCGGCTCGACCTCGACCGGCTCGCTCTCCCCGGTCACCAGGGACAGGTCCACCGCCGAACCGCCCTCGACCACTTCGCCGTCGGTGGCGACCCGCTCGCCCGGCCGTACGAGGAAGGTCTGCCCGGCGCGCAACCGCTCCAGGGGTACGAGGCGTTCGCCGCCGTCCTTCTCCCGTACCGCCACGTCCTTGACGCTCAGCCCGGCCAGTGCGCGAAGGGCCGCCCCTGTACCCTGCCGGGCCCGGGCTTCGAGGAAGCGGCCCGCCCACACGAACAGCGGTACACCGACGGTCGCTTCGAGATAGACGTGCGCCATGCCGTCCGCGGCCGCCCCGGGGGCCAGGGTGAACGGCATCCGCATGCCGGGCTCTCCCGCCCCGCCGAGGAACAGCGCGTACGCGGACCAGCCGAACGAGGCCACCACACCCAGCGACACCAGCGTGTCCATGGTCGAAGCGGAGTGACGCAGCCCCCGCACCGCCCGCACGTGGAACGGCCACGCTCCCCAAACGGCCACCGGCGCGGCCAGCGCGAAGCACAGCCACTGCCAGTTGCGGAACTGCAGGGCGGGCGCCATGGACAGGACGAGCACCGGCAGAGCGAGGACCCCCGTGATCACGAGCTGTCGGCGCTCCGCCGCGGCCGTCCCCTCCTCCTCCTTCGCCTTCCCTTCGTCGCGGACCGGGGCGGGGCCGGACCGCGGGCCGGCGGAAGGCTCCGGAAGCGCAGCCGTGTAGCCGGCCTTCTCCACCGTGGCGACCAGCTCGTCGACGGGCAGACCGGACGGGTGGCACACCCGCGCCCGTCCGGTCGCCAGGTTGACCGACGCGGTGACTCCCTCCAGGCGGGAGAGCCTCTTCTCGACCCGGTTGACGCACGCGGCACACGTCATGCCGCCGACCAGGAGGTCCGTGGTGACCGAGTCGACCGTTTCCAGGTCCGCCCGGGCGACGGCCGGCCCGCGCGTCACGAGTGACCCCCGTGGTGCGGGTGCTCCGTGGCGGAGGTCGGGCCCGTCGTCGACGGCGGGTCGGGCGTGGGGCCGACCGGCCCCACCGCGGCTCCGAGCGCGTACGACCCGGTGAAGACCAGGGCAAGCAGCAGGAGGAAGCCCCCGAGGACGACGGGCGGAGATCCGAACCGCCCCGTGCCTCCCGAGGGGGAGGAGGATGCGCGTGACTTTTCCATCGGTCGCCTCTCCAGAGCGCGTCGTACGGCACCGGAGGGATCGGGCCGTGTTTCCGGAGGAGTCGGCCGGCCGCCCGGTCCGGTTCCCGAGAGAGGGGCATGTACGGGGGCACGTACGAGGACGTGTAGGGGACGGAGCCCGTACGGGGACGCGTACGGGGCGGAGCACGTACAGGCACACGTACGGGGAGTACCGGGCGGCCGGGGCCGATGCGGGCACGACGTACGGGGGCGAGGGCGGGGGCGGGGCGGATCGCGGCGCGCTGCCGCGACCCGCCCCGCCGCCCCCCGTCGGTCATGCGAGGCGGGGGGACGGACGAACGGTCAGGCGAGCGCGGGCGCCCGCGTGAACCGCTTGCGTGCCGGAATGCCGCCGCCCGGGACGAGCACCGGCGACGGCACCGGTTCCTCGGCGCCGCGCACCAGGGCGACCAGCGAGGTCCGGGCCCGTGCGACCCGTGAGCGGACCGTGCCGACGGGACAGCCGATGGCTTCGGCGGCCTCGGCGTAGGGCAGGCCGAGGAGCTGGGTGAGGACGAAGGCGTCCCTCCGCTCGGTCGGGATGGCGGCCAGGAGTTCGGCGAGCGCCACGCCGTCCTCGAAACCGGGCAGGCCCCGGGGCTGGGTGTGTTCGGCCTCCGCCTGCCAGTCGTCGCGGTCGGACAGGCGCGGGCGGGCGGCCGCGTGCCGCAGGCTGTCGACCACCGTCCGGCGGGCTATCGACAGCAGCCACGTGCGGGCCGAGGAACGTCCCTGGAAGCGGGGCAGTGCGGCGAGCGCGCGGAGGAACACCTCCTGCGTGAGGTCGTCGGCCGCCTGGCGGTCTGCACTGAGGTAGGTCACGTAGCGCCGGACGTCGCGGTGCAGAGCGCGTACGAAGAGGTCGGCCTTGGCCGGGTCGCCGTCCCGGGCGGCCAGCGCGAGCCGCGTCGTCGCCGCGTCCGTGTCGGCGTCCGGTGCGTGCGCCGAGCGGGAGGTGCTCGTCGGGCGCTGAAGGAGGGTGTCGTGGGCAGGAGTCATCGCCACAAGTCCTTAGGAGGCAAAGGGAATCCGGCCGGACGCGGAGATGAGGTCGGCGCCGTGGCCGGTGACTGGTACGGCCGGCCGCGACCGGTGGGAAGCGGCATGACCGATGCCCGAGTGACGGAACGGAGCCGTCGAGCTCGGGGAGCCGGCTGTCAGAGGACAGCGAGTGCCTGGGGAGGACCTCGGGAGATGAGCGAATGGGCGAGGAGGAGCCGGCGTGGTGGCCTCTCGTCACCGGCTCGCACCGGCCGGAAGCGGGGCCGGTTCCGTACGACGGGGACGAAGGACGCGAGCAGCGGACGCAGCGGGCGGAAGAGCCGCAGGGACGTGGCGAGCAGCAGGCGGAACGCCGCCTGCTCGCCGAACGCCATCCACAGTCCGCTCAGGAGCGCGGCCAGGATGTGGGCCGACAGCATCCCCAAGGAAGACGACATGTCTGTCATGTCGTGCCCGGCGGGCGTCTCGGACAGCATGCCGACGGACGTGGTCGATTCCCCGTGACCCATGGCCGCGTGCGCCATGTGCGCGTGCGCCGCGTGCACGTCGCTCATGGGCGGCGGCATCGGCATCCGCATCGGCAGAGCCATGGGCATCGGCATGGCCGTCGGTGCGGTCGTCGTCGGCATGGACGCCGTCTGGGACCACGAGAACACCGTGTGGAGCGTGCTCTGCACGGCCAGGCTCGCCGCGGTGACGGCCAGGAGACCGCGCTCGCGGCCCGCGAGAACCCAGGTGACCGACACGGTGGCGGCGAAGGCGAGGGAGAGGGTCCAGGCGGGCACGCCCTGGCCCGACATGAGGATGTGGCCGGTGGCAGCGAGCAGCACGCAGACGGCCGCGAACATCGCGGCCCGCACCCCTCGCGAACATCGGCCTGGTGTCATGGCGCGCCCATCCTTGCACCCTCCCCGGGGGATTGAGGGCGGGAGCGGCCGTCCCGCGGCCGCCCCCACGACCTGTCGGGACATGAGTACGCGACTGTGACGGGTCCCACAAGAGTGCCTCGGGAACTTCCGGCACGGTCGCCACGACTCCTCGAAGGCGACGGCCACGGCGACGGCCACGGCGACGGCCACGGCGACGACCACGGCCACGAAGACGTAGACGACGGTGAAGGCGAAGGCGAAGGCGTTCGGCCCGATCGCCGAACGGGGGAGGGTACGCGGTGACGAGCGCGGGTACGGCGGCGGAGGCACCTGTCGACAGCGGGCAGGGGTCGGCCCGCGGGCTCACCGCGCTCCTCACGACGGCCATGGCCTTCTCGATGATGCAGCTGTTCCTGATCGGTGCGCTGGGTCCGCGTCTCGTCGACCGACTCGGCGTCTCGGAGACCGTGTTGGGGCTCACCACCACGGTGGGCTTCGGCACGGCGGCCGTCCTCTCTCCCGTCGGAGGCCGGGTCGTCGACCGGGTCGGCCCCCGCCGGGCCCTCGTGGCCCTGCTCGCCCTCTCCGCGGTGGCGTTGGGCCTGATCGGCTCCGCGCCCGGTCCCGGAGTACTGCTCGTGGCCGTCGCGCTCGGCGGGCTGCCGCAGGCGCTCGCCAACCCGGCGACGAACAAGGCGATCCTGGCGTCCGTACCGGCGCCGAGGCGGGGCGCGGTCACCGGCACCAAGCAGTCCGGCGTCCAACTCGGGGCCTTCGTCGCCGGGTTGCCGCTCGCCGTGGCCGCCGGTGCGATCGGCTGGCGGGGCGCCGTCTGGGTGGCCGCCGGTGCCGCGCTCTTCGCGGCCCTGTGGGCCTGGAGAGCACTGCCGGTCGACGCGTCACCGCCGCCGAAGGGCGCCGCCGGTGGTCCGGCACCGTCCCGCCGCGGTGGTCCCGTGCCCTGGCTGGCCGCCTTCTCGCTCTTCCTCGGCGCGGGCATCGCCTCCGTCAACACTTACCTCGCCCTCTTCGGGGTCCAACGCCTCGGCATGGGGCCGACGGTGGCGGGAGCGCTGGTCGCCGTCCTCGGTGTCGCCGGGATCGGCGGTCGGGTCGGCTGGTCCCGGGCGGCCACGCCCGGCCGGGCTCCGTGGCTCCCGGCGCTGCTCTCGGCCGGGGCGGTGGGAGCGGCCGTGCTCCTGGCCGCCGCCGTCCACGTCGACCCCCTGGTGTGGGCGGCGGCCGTGGCGGTCGGCGTGTTCGCCGTGTCCGGCAACGCGGTCTCGATGGTCCTGGTGATGCAGCGCTCCGCGCCCGGCCGGGCCGGTCAGGACTCCGCGCTGGTCGCCGCCGGCTTCTTCGCCGGGTTCGCCGTGGGACCTCCCCTGTTCGGGCTCCTCGCGGAGCGCGGGCGCTACGGGGAGGGCTGGGCGCTGGTCGCCGCGGAGTTCGCCGTCGCGGGGGCGGTCGCACTCGCCTGGGCGGTACGGGACCGCCGTACCCGCGCGGGCGGTTCGCGGTGAACGTCACGGACCGCCGTACCCGCGCGGGCGGTTCGCGGTGAACGCCACTGACCGCCGGACGCGCGTGGACGCGCCGGGGCGACCGTCACGGGACCGCCGTACCCGCGCGGGGAGTCCGCGGTGACCGTCACGGGCTGGGCCGAGGAGGCCCTCGGACTCCTCCTGGCGCGGGTGGGGGAGACCGCGGAGCAGGTGGGTGACCGCTTTCCCCTGTACGCCGATCCGGCCGACGGCCGGTGGACGACCACAGGCCGCGGATCATGGACGGGCGGCTTCTGGGCGGGACTGCTGTGGCTCAGGGCCGGCCGCACCGGGAGCGACGCGGACCGTACGGCGGCTGCCGCCGTCACCGGCCGGCTCGCCCCCTGGGCCGAGGCGGACACCGCGACCCGAGGCCTCATCCTCTGGTACGGCACGGCCCTGGCCGCCGGGGACGCGGCGGCGCGAGCCCTTCGGGAGCGGGCGGCGCAGGCCGCCGTCGACGCCTTCGATCCCGGACTCGGGCTCGTACCCTGGGGCTCGGCCCTCGGTGGTGAGCGGCTGCGGGCCCGTGCGGACGGTGTCCCCGGTCTCGTCCCCCTGCTCGCCTCGGCCGGACCCCAGGGCCGGGGAGCGGCCGCCGGGCACCTCCACCGCCATCTGGACCTGTGCCTGCCCGGTGACGGCACCGGGCGGCCCGTCCCGGCATGGCGCCGCGACCGGACGCGCGGCTGGCTGGCCGAAGCCGATCCCGCACCCGGCTGGACCCGCGGTGAGGCCTGGCTCCTGCTGGCCGTCGCCGACGCCCTGCTGCTCGCGGACGCCCCCTCCTGGCACACGGACCGGCTGACCCGGACGGCCGAACTCCTCCTCGCCGACTGCGCGATGCTCGTCGGCCCCCCGGTCCCGCCGACGGACGTCCGTCACCCCGACGGCCCGCTCGACACCTCGGCCGCCGCCATCACCGCGGTCGCCCTCCTGAAGCTCGCGCGCGTCCCCGGAGCCGTGTGGTCGACGGCGTGCGCGGCCCGGGCGGAGGCCGTGCTGCACCGGCTCGCACACGACCACCTCACCCGCCCGGGCGGGACCCGTCCGGCCGGGATGCTCCTCGACGGCTGTTACGACGCGCACAGCGGCACGGCCGTCCGCCACGAACTCGTCTGGGGCGACTACTTCCTCGCCCTCGGTCTCGCGGCCCTCCTCGGCCGGGCCGACCTCAGACGGGTGTGACGGCGAAGTCCCGTCGGCTCCGCAGGACGCGCCGGGCGACGGAGGAGACGTGCTGCTCGTCCGGCCCGTCGAGGATCCGGGCCGTCCGCCCGGTACGGAACAGCGCCGGCAGAGGTGTGTCCGGGCCGAGCCCGGCCGCGCCGAACACCTGGACGGCCCGGTCCGCGACCTCCTGGAGGGTGCGGGCCGCCGCCGTCTTCGCCAGGCCGACCTCCACCTGGGCGTCGCGACCGTCCGCGACCAGCGCCATCGCCTCGTACACGAGCGGGCGAGCCGTCCGCAGCGCCAACAGCGCTTCGAAGACGTGCTGTTGGACGAGCTGGCGGTCCGCGAGCGGGCCCCGGGTGCCCTGCCGTTCGGCGGCGCGGTCGCAGAGGAGGTCGAAGGCCCGCTGGGCCTGCCCGATCCACCGCAACGCCCGCAGGGTGCGCCCCAGTTGGAGGCGCTCGCCCGCGACCGCCAGGGCCTGTCCCAGGCCGCCGACGAGATGGTCCTCGGCGACCTCGACGCCGTCGAAGTCGATCTCGTACTGCCCGGTCGCGCCCAGGATCGGCAGCTCGCGCACGACCCGGAAGCCGGGTGAGCCGGTCGGCACGAGGAGGAGGGAGAGTCCGGTGCGGTCTCCCGTCGATCCGCTCGTCCGGGCGAGCACGGTCACCAGGTCCGCCTGCGCCGCGTTCGACACGAACCACTTGCGGCCGGTCACCCGCCGCCCGCCGCCCGGCAGGCGCTCCGCCCGGGTCGCCGTCAGCGCCGGCTCCGTCCCGGGCGTGTCCGGCTCCGTCATCGCGTAACAGGTGCGGAGAGCTCCGGACACCAGGCCCGGGAGGTACGTCCGCCGCACCCGGGCCGAACCGTGCCGGGCCAGCATGGTCACGTCGAGGAGCGAGGCCGACCCGAGTGCCACCGGGCCGTGGTCGCTGGCGCCCTCCGCCTCGGCGATCGACGCGTACGCGCCCAAGGGCAGTCCGCCGCCGCCCAGTTCGGCCGGGAGGGGAAGCGCCCACAGACCGGCCTTGCGGGCCTCCTCGCGCAGCCGCTCGCGTAGGTCCCCGGCGTGCGGTCCGCCGGCGTCGAGCGCCTGCTCCACGGGGAACACGCGGTCACGGACGAACGCGGAGACCCGCTTCCGCAGCAGATCGGCATCCGGTACGTCATGATCCGTCACTGTTTCCTCCGTCTCGGGAACTCGGCAGAACACGCGTCCGACTGCCTGCCCGTGGAAGAGGTCGGGCCCACCGGCCCCCGAGTTCCCGTGACCGTGACAGTCCCCGCGTGCCGGCCATCACCGCCGCGCCAGGAGAGGAGAGCCATGGCGTCATCGCCGACCGCGCACACCGCGGTCCGCCGCCCGCTCGACACAGCCCGTCCGCTCGACGCGATCCGGTGCGACATCGGCGGCCCCGAGCCCCTGACCCGGGTCGTCTCCGACCACCTGCGACGACTCGGGGCGACGGTGAAGGACGGCGCCCCGGGGGACATCGCCCCGGACGGCGCGCCAGGCGACATCGCCCTGGACGGCGGGGGGTTCGCGCCCGTCCTGGCCCGGACCGCCTGGGGGACCGAGGGCTCCGGGATCGAGGACGAGGCCACCGCCCAGGCCGTCACCGGGGTCATGGCCGTCCACGGCCGCCGCCACGGGACCCCGCGCGGCCTCGCCGTCGACTACCTGGCCACCGCCACCGGCGTGCTCACCGTCCAGGGCCTGCTCGCGGGGCTCGTCGGGCAGGCCCGGGGCGGCCCGGCGGCCCCCGTGCGGACCACCACGGCCGACCGGGCCGGGCTGCTCACCGTCTCCCAGTACCTCGCGGCAGCCGGCGCCGACGAGCCGGAGGCCGTCGAACCCGCGCCGGGAGGACCGCCGTTCACCTCCGCCGACGGCGTCCTGTTCGAACTGGAGACGCTCGATCCGGGAGCCTGGGCGGCGTTCTGGCGCGCCCTGGAGGCTCCCGCCGACGCGATACGGGCGGGCTGGCGGCCCTTCCAGTTCCGGTACGCCACCGCCTGCGCGCCCTTCCCCGTCGACCTGCACGAGGTGACCCGCCGCCACCCGTGGGCACGGATCCGGCAGGCCGCCGCGCGGTCCGAGGCCGAGGTGTGCCGACTGCGGACCCTCGCCGAACGCGCCGCCGAGGACGACGGCGCCGACCCCTGGTCCCTGCGCGCGCTCGGCCAGGCCCGCCCGACGGCTGCCGGCGAACGGCCCGCCACGACGGCCACGGCGGACCGGCCGCTGGCCGGGCTGACCGTCCTGGAGGCGGGCCGCCGCATCCAGGCACCGCTCGCCGCCCACCTCCTCGGCCTGCTCGGCGCCCGCGTGATCCGGATCGAGCCCCCGGGCGGTGACCCGCTCCGGGGCATGCCGCCGGCCTGCGACGGGATCTCCGCCCGCTGGCTCGCCCTCAACCGCGGCAAGGAGGCCGTCGAGGTCGACATCAAGGCCCCCGGGGACCGGACGCGACTGCGTGAACTCGTCGCCGAGGCCGATGTGTTCCTGCACAACTGGGCCCCGGGCAAAGCGGCGGAGCTCCAGCTCGACGCCGAGCACCTCGCCACCGTGAACCCGTCCCTCGTGTACGCGTACACCGGCGGCTGGGCCGACCGGATCGACGACGCCCCCATGGGCACCGACTTCATGGTGCAGGCCCGGACCGGCGTGGGGGAGGCCGCCCACCCCGCCGGCGAACCGCCCGTGCCCTCCCTCATGACGCTCCTCGACGTCCTCGGCGGCCTGCACGGCACCGAGGCCGTCCTCGCGGGCCTGCTCCTGCGCGAGCGCACGGGCCACGGCGTGCGGGTCGAGTCCTCGCTGCTCGGCGCTGCCGACACCCTTCTCGCCCCCGCCCTGCGCCGGGCCGCCACCGGTGCCGGCCCCCGCCGCACCGCCGGGTTCCGGCACCCGCTCAGGACCTCCGACGGCTGGATCGCGCCGAGCGACAACAGCGCGGCCGCCGCCACGGCGTACGACGTCTCGGGCATGTGCACCGAGGACGCGCTCGACCAGCTGCGCGGCCACGGCCTGACCGCCACGGCCGTCACCACCGATCTGTCCGCCCTTCACCACGACCCGCGCCTGTCCGGCCCGATCGGCCGGGACGCGCACGGCGCCCCCGCCGTTCCCGACCCCTGGAGCCTCGCGTGACCGTCACCCTGACCGACCTGCTCCCCGCCGACCTCCGCCGTTCCTGGGCGGTGGACGGCATCTGTCCCGACCTCGACCTCTACAGCCTCTACCGGGCCAGACAGATCGCCGATCTGCACCGCACCGCCGTGATCGACGCCAAGGGCAAGCTCTGTTACACGGCCCTCGACCGCAAGGTCCGATCCCTTGCCGAGGGCCTTCGCGGGCTCGGCGTCGGCGCCGGCGACGTCGTGGGCGTCCAGCTGCCCAACCACCGCAACGCCGTCATCGCGGACCTGGCGCTCGCCGCACTGGGCGCGATCGCCCTCCCGTTCCCCGTCGGACGCGGGGCGGTGGAGGCCGAATGCCTGCTGCGCCGGGCGGAGGCCGTCGCGGTCATCGCCGCCGTGGAACACCGGGGACAGACCCACGCCGCCGACCTCCAGACCCTCGCTCCGGCGCTCCCGGCCCTGCGGCACGTCATCGCCGCCGGTCGCGTCCCCGCACCCGAGGGAACGATTCCGCTGTCCCAGCTGCTGCGCACCGACCCCGCCCGCTTCGTCCCGGCCCGCCCCGACCCCGACAGCGCCGCCCGCATCCTCGTCTCGTCCGGCTCGGAGGCGGAGCCGAAGATGGTGGCGTACTCCCACAACGCCCTGGCCGGAGGGCGCGGGAACTTCCTCGCCTCCCTCATGCCCGACGGCACCCCGCCCCGCTGCCTCTTCCTGGTTCCCCTGGCCTCGGCCTTCGGCTCCAACGGCACGGCCGTCGCACTCGCCCGCCACGGCGGCACGCTCGTCCTGCTCGACCACTTCACTCCCGAGGCCGCGCTCGCCGCCGTACGGGACCACCGGCCCACCCACGTCCTCGGCGTGCCCACCATGATCCGCATGATGCTGGAGGCCCTGGAGCGGACGGACGAACCGCTGCCCGCCCCGACCGCGCTGGTCCTCGGCGGCGCGCCCCTCGACGAGGCGACCGCCAAGGCGGCGGCCGACGCCTTCGGCTGTCCCGTCGTCAACCTGTACGGATCGGCCGACGGCGTCAACTGCCACACCGGGCTCCAGCACACCGTGCCGCCCACCGACCGCTCCGGTGTCGTCGCCGGCCGCCCCGACCCCCGGGTCGCCGAGATCCGCATCACCGACCCCGACACCCACGAGCCGCTGCCCGAAGGGCGGATCGGCGAGATCGTCTCCCGCGGCCCCATGACCCCGCTCTGCTACGTGGGCTCGCCCGAGCTCGACGCCCGCTACCGCACACCCGAGGGCTGGGTCAGGACCGGCGACCTCGGGTTCCTCGACGCCGACGGCGTCCTGCACGTCGCCGGCCGCCTCAAGGACGTGGTGATACGCGGCGGTGCCAACATCAGCCCCGCCGAGGTCGAGCGCGAACTCGTCTCCCACCCGGGGGTCCGGGACGCCGTCTGCGTGGGGGTGCCCGATCCGCTCATGGGCGAGCGGCTCGCCGTCTGCCTGGTCGCCAAGGACCCGACGGCCCCGTCCCTCGCCGAGCTCGGGGCGTACCTGACCGAGCGCGGACTCGACCGGCACAAGCACCCCGAGCACCTCCTCGTCCTGCCCGAACTGCCGCTCACCGCCGCCGGGAAGCCCGACCGCGCCGCGCTGCGGACCCGTATCGCGGAGGACCGGAAGTCCGTTCTCGTCCAGGCGTGACGAGGAGAGCCTGAACCTTCGGGTCGGGTGGAGAGGGCGCGGCCCCCGGGCCTGATCCGCCGGACGAACCGAAGGGGGGAGGGCCGCACCGCGGCCCTCCCCCCTTCGCTCTTCGCCCCGCCGTGCGGCCCGGGCGGTCAGGAACCGCTCATGGCCTTCTTCCACTCGGCCGCCGCGTTGCGGTACACCGCCAGCAGATCCAGGTCCTCGCCCGGGTAGTTCACGACGGTGATCTGCTTCGCGCCCGAGTCCGGCAGCACGGTGCCGGTCGACATGTGCGCGTTGTCGAGGACGAAGGCGGGCTTCTTCGCCGAGAGGGAGGCCAGCTGCGCGGGGGTGACCGGCTCGGGGCCGTACGAGCCCACCGGCGTGGCACCCGCGAGACCGGCCGCCCAGGCCGTGAAGACCTGGGACACGACCGTCGGGCTCTTGCCGTCCGGCCAGGCGGCCCTGAGGTCGCCGTTCAGCTTCGTGACCTCTTCGTCGAGACGGGTCTTCCACCGCGAGGCGGTGTCCTTCGTGCCGAACAGGCCGCCGAGGCGCGCCACTTCGGCCGCGGCCTTGGCCGGGTCGTTGTCGAGGTTCACCTCGACGAGCTTCGCCTTCGAGCCTGCCGCCTCCTTGATCTTCGCCGCGTACGGCTCGAACGGCGCGTACAGCACGAAGTCCGCCTTCGCGACGGCCGCCAGGTCGGACGGCTTCGGGTCGTAGTCCGGGGCGTGGTGCACGGACTGCGGCACGATCACCGTGACGTCCTCGGCCCCGGCGGCCTTGGCGAAGGCGCCCTCCCAAGTGGTCGTCGCGACCACCACCGGCTTGTCTCCCGCCCCCTTGGCGTCGGTGCCGGAGGCCGGCTTGTCCTCCCCGCACCCCGCGAGCAGCGGCAGGGCCGCGCTCAGTGCGACGAGGGAAGCGAGACGGGCTGTGCGGACGCGGGTGCGCGCCATGAGCTGTTTCTCCGTTCGGGAATGAGATGCGCGGCGAGGACGACAACCCCCGCCGTCAGGACGAGGACCGGGCCCGGAGGCCAGTCCAGCCACAGGGCCAGCAGGAAGCCCGTGACGTTGACCGCGACGCCGATGCCGACCGCCCACAGCGTGATCGACCCCAGCGAACGGCCCAGTCGGCGGGCCGCGAGCGCGGGCAGCAGCGTCAGCGCGTCGACCAGGAGCGCCCCGGTCAGCTTGATCGCGCCGGCGACCGCGACCGCGACCAGGACGAGAAGGGCCGTGGTGAGGAAGCGGACCGGCACACCCGAGCACTGGGCGAGCTCGCGGTCGTACAGGAGCAGCGCCACCTCGCGGCGCCGCCACCAGAACAGTGCGGGTACGACCACGGCCAGCGCGCCGAGGACCACGAGGTCCGCCGTGCCGACCGAGAGGATCGACCCCCACAGCAGGGCGAAGGCCCCCGACGCGTTGACGCCGGAGACGGCGAGGACCAGCAGCGCGGCGGCGATCGCGAGGCTCATCAGCAGACCCATCGCCCCCGAGAGCCCCGCCGGCGTCCGGGCCAGCGGCGCGACACCCGCCCCCGACAACGCGCAGGCCACGAGAGCGCACACCATCGGATCGATCCCGGTCAGCAGCCCGACCGCGATGCCGAGCAGCGCCACGTGCATCATCGCGAACCGCACCGGCATGATGTCGAGCCCCACGATGACGACGCCGATCACCGGCAGGCCGACGGCCGCGAGGAGCAGCGCCACCCCCGCCCGCTGGACCGGCACGAGCTGGAGCATGGCGCCGAGATCGGCCGCCGCGAGCGTGCTCACCGCACCTCCCGCAGCCGCCCCGCGGCCATCTCCAGGACCCGGTCGCAGCGGTCCGCCAGCGCCCGGTCGTGGGTGACGACCACGAGCGTGACCGGCAGCTCGGTCAGCACGTCGGCCGCCTCCTCCTGCCCCTCGAAGTCGAGGGCGGCGGTCGGCTCGTCCGCGAGCAGCACCTGGGCGCCCGCCGCGACACAGCCGATCGCCCGTGCCAGGTACATGCGCTGCAACTGCCCACCGGACAGGGTGCCCACGGGGCGCGAGGTCAGTGTCCCGACCCCGAGCCGTCCGGCCGCCAGCACCGCCTCGCCGGGCGCCCCGCTGCTCGCGAGCAGCTCGTCGCCCCGCAGCGGGAACCGGCCGGCGGCGGGCTTCTGCGGGATCCAGGCGCACGACCGGCGCCGCCACGCCCAGTCGGCGGCCGAGCGTGCGCCGCGCCCGCCGACCTCGATGGAGCCGCTCGTCTGCCGGTGCATCCCGAGGACGGCACGCAGCAGCGTCGTCTTCCCGGACCCGTTCGTCCCCGTGAGGGCGACCCGCTCGCCGGCGGCGATCTCCAGGTCCACGCCCACCACGGCCTCGGCGCGGCCGTGCCGACAGACGACCCCGCGCATGCGTATGTCCAGTCCGCCCATCCCGTGCCTCTCGCCGCTTCCGTGCCGGTGCGGTGGAGGAGTCGTACGGCGGAGCCGTCGAGTTCCCGGCCCCTCGCGGGAACCGGGCGGAGACGAGGCCCGACCTCCTCCCCGACGTCCCTTCCGAAGCAGGAGTCCCCATGAATCGCAGGCAGTTACTCCGCGCGACCACGGCCGTCGGCGCCACGGCCGTCGGTGCCACGGCCGTCGGCGCCACGGGCGCGCTCGCGGGCACGGCGACGGCCCACGCGCCCGCCGCCGGACCGACCGGGCCGCTGCGCGTCCACGTGGTGATGTTCGACGGCGTCGAGGAACTGGACTTCGCCGCCCCGTACGAGGTCTTCTCGGCGGCCGGGTTCTTCACCCCGCGCCCGGTCGAGGTCCGCCACGTGTCGGCGACCGGAGCCCGTTCGGTCACCGCCGCCTACGGCACGCAGGTCAGGGGCCTGCACCGCTGGGCCCCCGAAGAGGCGGACGTCCTCGTCGTCCCCGGCGGCGGCTACGCCCGCCGCGACAGCCCCGGCGTATGGGCCGAGATCGACCGGGGCACCCTGCCCCGCGCCCTCGCGGAGGCCTCGTCCCGCCCCGGCCTCACCCTCGCGGCCCTGTGCACCGGGGTCATGCTGCTCTCCGCCGCCGGGCTCACCCGTGGCCGCCCCTGCACCACGCACCACAAGGCCAAGGCCGATCTCGCCCGCCAGGGCGGCCTGGTGAAGAGCGCGCGGGTCGTCGACGACGGCGACCTCGTGACGGCGGGCGGCATCACCTCGGGCCTGGAACTCGCCCTCTGGATCGCCCGCCGCGAACTCGGCGCCGACACGGCGAACGGCCTCGAGACCATGCTGGAGTACGAGGCCCGGGGCACCGTATGGACACCGGGACCCGCCGCCTGACACCGGGACGGCGGCCCCCCCGCCTGACACCGGGACGGCGGACCCGCAGCCTGAGGCCGGGACGGCCGAGCGGCGCGACTCGGCGGGCACCACCGCCGACGTCTGCGGCGGAACCGACGGAACCGCGGACGGAACCGGGGACAGGTGATGCCGGATCAACCGTGGTTGCTAGCCTTGCAGGGCCTCGACCGAAGACCGCGGGAGTTCTTGTGAGTGATGGGCCTGCTCAGGACCTGATGGGCACGGTGCGCCGGATCGACTCGCTGTTGGACCGCATGGGATTGCAGCGCGGGGACGTGCTGAGGGTGGACGGCGAGGGCGGGCTGTCGTACGCCTCCGGGCTGGCCCCCGACGACGTACGGGAGCTGCTGCGTGGCGAGCGGCCCGCCGGACCCGGCCCCGGTGCGGACGCGGTCGAGGCGCGCCACCGGCGCGTGGTCGAGCGGATCCTGTTCCTGCGCGCGACGCGGCTGCGCTCCGCCGCGGACGGCAGCCGGCGGGCCCACTCCCTCGCGGAGATAGCGGCCGGCGCGGGAACGAGCACCCAGTGGCTCGACAAGATGATCAAGACGGGCCGGGCGCCGAACCTCGACCACGCCGCCGGGATCGCGGCGTTCTTCGGAGAGAAGATCGAGTTCCTGGTGGCCGAGCCGGCCGAGGCGCTGGACCGGGTGCTGCAGCAGATCCACAAGGACCTGCTGGAGCGGACCGTGGAGCGCCAGGACCAGGATCTGCGGCGCCTGCGGACCGCCGGGCCCGCGAGCGAGGTGGATCCCTCGCTCGGCATCGTCGCGTACGCTGCCCGGGCCCTGGCCGACGTACCGGACGACACCGCCCAGCCCCTGATCGCCCTGATCGAGTCCGTCGCACGGCGTTCCCGGGAGGAGCGCGCCCGGGAGGCCCGCGCGGCCCTCGAGAACGGGGTGGGGCACAATGACGTCGATTGACCCCGGTGGCTTGGAGACGACGTCTCACCGGCGTTAGCGCGAGAAACGGTGCACGGGGGGCTGTGCATCATCCGGTACGAGGGGACGGGTGGCACGGGGTGGGGGTCTCGCGAGAGATGAGGCGGTATCGCGATGCGCTGTTCACGGGTCTGCCGAAGCCGGCTCCCGTGCGACCGGTGGAGCTCCTGAAGGCCTTCTGCGCGTGCGCGGCGCGCGACAGCGGGCGCGAAGTGCGCCTGATGCTCGAGGAGTTCCCGCCGGACACGGTCACGGGCCTGTGGCTGGACCTGGGCGACCACGATCTGATCGTCCTCGAGGCGAACACCTCCCCCCTGCACCAGGTCGTGATCCTGGGGCACGAACTGTGGCACCTCAAGGAGGGGCACTGCGGTCACGGCGGCGCGGCCGGTGCGACGGCCGCGGCCCGCATGCTGGGGGATCGCTGGAGCCTTGCCGACGCCGTCACCCACGTCGCCGCCCGTACGGAGCCGGACCTCGAGGAGGAGCGGCGCGCGGAGAAGTTCGGCCGGATGCTGGCCGACCGGGTCAGGCCCGACCTGGAGCGCAGGCGGAGCACGAGCCCCTCCGGAGGAGTGCCCGGCCGCATCTGGGCTTCGCTCAGAGGGTGACGGGCGAGAAGCCGTGAATCTCTACATCCCGGCCGCCGCGCTCGGCATCGTACTGATCGTCAAACTTCCGTCGCTGGTGCGGCGTTGGTCCAGTCCCGTGGTCCGCAGCGTCAACGCCGTGATCCTCCTGCAGGCAGCGGCGTTCTTCTTCTCGGCGCCCCCGACCATCGCGGTCGTCAACGAGAGGACCGGCGTCAGCAACTTCTCGGCGGTCCTGGTCTACTGCATCCTCTCCGCCTACGCGTGCGCCTGCCGGGTCCTCATGGAGAACTGGCGTGAGGACGTCGACGTCCTTCCCCGTACCCGCCGCCGGGTCAGGCGTTGGATCTGGGGCCACGGTCTCGTGACCGTCCTGCTCATCGGCTGCTTCGTCTGGGGCGAGGCGCCGACCGAGCGGCAGCGTGACTTCGAGACGTACTACGCCAACACCCCCTTCATACGCGAGATGGTGCTGCTCTGCCTGTTCGCCGTCACCGCGGCCGCCGCCGCGGCGGCGGCCGCGTGCTGGAAGTGGGCGCGTGACATCCGCGGGGAGTCCCGCGAGCGGAGGACACCGGCCGGAGGCCTGCTGCGCCTGGGGCTCACCGTCCTGGCCGTCGGCTTCCTGACCAACGTCACCTACGGCGCGGCCAAGCTGGCCGCGGTCGTGGCCGCCTGGAACGGCCGGGACTGGGAACCGCTCAACCGGGCGGCCATGTCCTTCGCCTGTCTCGGCACGCTCCTCGTCGCCGCCGGCTTCCTCATCCCCATCGTCGGACCCTGGATCACCGCCCATGTCTTCGGGCCGCTGCGGACCCTGCACTCCCTGGGCCCCCTGCGGCGGGCGATGTGCCCCGTCGGCGGTCCCCGTGGCCGGATGCGGCTCCCCACCCCCTGGTACGCCGACCCCGGCCGGCGCCTCACGGACCGGATGACCGACATCCACGACCGGATGCTGGAGCTGGGGGCGTACTGCTCGGAGGAGGTACGGGCGGAGGCCTACGCCCGGGCCCGTGAGGACGGCAGGACGGAGGCCGAGAGTGTCGCCTTCGGTCTGGCCGCGATGTTCAGGGCCGCGGCGGACGCCCGCGCCTTCGGGACGCCCGCCGACAAGGAGCAGGGCGCCGAGGCGGTCCGGGCGCTGCGGGCTGCCGAGGCCACGTACGGCGACCTCCTGGTCGGCATCTCCCGGGCTCTTTCGGCCTGGCCTTCATCCCGTACGGGGCCCGAGCCGCGGCTTCCCCGAGCCGGGAACCGGCACTGCTCCGGGCAGTCTCCGGAAGGGGCCGTCGGCATGGAGGCCGCCTAGGGCCTGTCCGGCTGATCAGGTCCGGACCGGCCCCGGGTCGGACCGGCCCCGGGTCGGACCGGCCCCGGGTCGGACCGGCCCCGGGTCGGGCAGGCCTTGGGTCGGGCAGGCCTTGGGTCGGACAGGCCCCGCGTCGGGCCGCCCCGCGTGCCCATGAGGACGACCGGGCCCTCCCGGGCAGGACACGGCGGGGCCGCCGGTCACACCGGCGGCCCCGCACTGTCTCATTCGGTCCTGCGATCGCCGGCTAGGACGCCGACGGGTCGTACGCCTCCAGTTCGGCGAACTGCATCCGGTAGTGGCCGGCGGAGTCCTTGGAGAGACGGGTGCCGGTCACCCGTATGTACCGGGCGTTCTGGGTCGGGAACGGGAACTGCTGTACGGCGTTGCCGGGCTTGGGGTAGCCGGTGCGCTGGGCCACCCTGGTCCAGGTCGTACCGTCCTGCGAGACCTCGATGGTGAGGTCGACGGGGAAGCCGCTCCCCGTGTCGGCGGCACCGTCGTTGCGCGGGTAGAGGTTGATCCAGCCCACCGGCAGGGACGCGCCGAGGTCGACCTTGGCCCACTCCTGGTGGTCGGCCGTGGGCGTGTTGTCGCTGCTCCACCCCTGCAGGCCGGGCAGTGCGGACGGGTTGCCGTCGGTGAGCGCGGCGACCGTCCAGCCGGGGCCGGCGTAGCTGCTGCTGGCGGTGACCGCCGCGCCCTTCGCGACGTTGCGGCTCTCCCGGGGCAGCGACTTGCCGCTGTACGCCCCCAGCTCGCTGAACTGCATGTGGTACTCGCCGCGGCTGTCCGTGCTCAGCTTCGTCCCGGTGATCCGGACGTACCTGCCCGGCCGCGGCTCGAAGAGGAAGTGCTGCGGCGAGCCGTCGGGCTTGGGGTAGCCGCTGCGCTGGGCCACCTTGGTCCAGGTCGTACCGTCCTGGGAGGTCTCGACGGTGAAGTCGACGGGGAAGCCGTTCCCGGCGTTGACCCCGTCCGTGCGCGGCCGCAGCGTGATCCAGTTGAGGCTCTGGAGGGTGCCGAGGTCGGCCGTCACGTGCTCGGTGTGGCTCGCGCCGGTGTCGTTCGAACTGCTCCAGCCGGTGGCGGTGTTGTTGTCGACCAGGCCGCCCGGGCTCCAGGTCGCGTCCACGTAGCTGCTGCCGGCCGTGACCGCGGCGCCGAGCGCCAGGTTGGGCTGCGCCGTGTTGAAGGCCTTCTGGCCGTACACCTCGAGCTCGGCCAGCTGGAGCCGGTAGTCGCCGGGCGTTGCCAGCCTGGTCGCGTTGACCTTGACGTAGCGCGCGTTGCGGTTGTTGAACGGGAGGGCCTGGACGGCGTTCCCCGGACGGGGGTAGCCGGTGCGCTGGGCGACCTTGGTCCAGGTGGTGTTGTTCTCGGACACCTCGACGGTGAAGTCGACCGGGAAGCCGTAGCCCGTGGACTCCGGTGTGCCGGTGCGCGGGTGGAGGCTGACCCAGTTCACGGACTGGCGGGTGCCCAGATCCACGGTGACGGACTCGGTGTGGTTCGCGCCGGTGTTGTCGTTGCTGCTGAAGCCCTGCGAAGCAGTCGTGGAGTCGCGCCTGCCGTCCACGATGTTGGAGCGGCTGAAGCCGTCGGCCTCGTAACTGCTCGTCGACGTGACCGGGGCGCCCTTGGCGAGGTTGACGGCGGAGGACAGCAGGTAGCGGCCGCCGCTCGCCTCCAGCGCGGCCAACTGCATCTGGAAGCGGCCGAAGTTGTCCTGGGACAGCTTGGTTCCGGTCACCTTGATGTAGCGGGCGCTCTGCGCCTGGAACCAGAAGGACTGGCCCGCGTCACCGGGCCGGGGGTAGCCGGTCTGGCTGACGACCGGCGTCCCCCAGGTGGTGCCGTCGCCCGACAGCTGGACGGTGAAGTCGACGGGGAAGCCCATGCCGGTGTTGGCACCGTCGTTGCGGGGACGGAGGTTGACCCAGTTGAGCGACTGGCTCGCGCCGAGGTCCACCGTCACGGATTCGGTGTGGTCGGCCAGGGACGCGTTGCTGCTCCACCAGGTGGAGGGGTTCGCGTCGACGAGCGCGCCGGCGGGACCGCTCGCCGCACTGCTGCTCGCGGTCACGGCCGTGCCCACGGCGAGGTCCGGCACCCGCGGGTCGTAGGCCTGGTCGCTGAACGCCTCCAGTTCGGCGAACTGCATGTGGTGGTTGCCGAAGTTGTCCTTGGAGAGCTTCGTGCCGGTGACCTTGATGTAGCGGATCTGCTGGGTGTCGAAGGGGAATTCCTGCGCGGCGGCGTCCGGGCGCGGGTAGCCGGTCCGCTGCACCACCTTGGTCCAGGTGGTGTTGTCCGGGGAGACCTCGATGGTGAAGTCGACGGGGAAGGCGGCTCCGGTGTTGACGCCGTCACCGCGCGGACGCAGTTTGATCCAGTTGACCGAGCGCGGTGCCCGCAGGTCGACGGTGACGGACTCGGTGTGGCTGACACCCGTGTTGTCGGCGCTGCTCCAGCCGGTCTTGCTGCTGCCGTCGACCAGGCCGTTGAGGGTCCATCCGGAGCCTTCGTAGCTGCTGCTGGCCGCGACGGTCATGCCCTTGGCGAAGTTGAAGGCACCCGTCGCGAGCTTCTGGGGTCCGTAGACCTCCAGTTCGGCGAACTGCAGGTGGTAGTCGCCGTGCGGGTCGGTCGACAGTTTCGTGCCGGTGACCTTGACGTACCGGGCGCTGGCGGTTTCGAAGGAGAAGGACTGGACGGTGTTGCCCGGCTTCGGGTAGCCGGTGCGCTCGATCACGCTGTCCCAGGTGGTGCCGTCCTCGGAGACCTGGACGGTGAAGTCGACGGGGAAGCCCATGCCGGTGTCGGCGCCGTCGTTGCGCGGGTACAGGTCGACCGAGTTCAGGGCCTGCCGGACGCCGAGGTCCACGGTCACCGATTCGGTGCGGTCGCTGTTGGGGCTGGCGGTGGTGGTGCTCCAGCCGTACGAGCCGGGCTGGGAGTCGCGCCGGCCGTCGACCAGGGCGCTCCTGCTCCACCCGTCGGCCTCGTAGCTGGCGGTGGCGGTCACCTGGACGCCCTTGGCGAGGTTGGGACCGGTGTGGGTGGAGCCGGCGGTCAGCGGGGCGTCGAACGTGTAGCCGCCCTGGGCGGAACCCTTGCCGGGCCAGACGGTCAGGGAGTTGCCCTGTGCGCGGCCCCAGAGGTCGGGACGGCCGTCGCCGGTCAGGTCGGTGCTGGAGGACAGCTCGGGATAGGTGGCGGCGCCCGCCCCGGTGAGGATCTTCACGGGCTGGGCGGACTCGCCCCAGGAGCCGAGGTCGAAGCGCCCGTCGGGCGTCTTCTTGCCGACGTACTGGTAGACGTCACCCGAGTCGTCCTGGCGCACCCACAGGTCGGCGATGCCGTCGCCGGTGGTGTCGCCCGGAGCGATCAGGGTGTGGCCGCGCCAGCGGTTGCCGCCGATCTGGATGGGGTCGCTCTGCTCGTCCAGGTACCGGCTCTCGGAGCCGTAGTAGAGCCACAGCTTGTCACCCTCGCGGACCAGCAGGTCGGCGAGGGGGTGGGTGCCGTTGAGGGAGCGCGGTCCGCCGGTGAGGTCGTCGACGGCCAGGATCTGGGTGTCCTCGTCGTGCCAGAAGTCCGTGCCGGGGCCCTGGCAGTCGCCTGCCTCGGCGGCGTGGCGCGGGCAGGCCACGGTGAGTTCGTAGGCGTCCTCGGGGCGGACGATGCCGTAGCCCGTGTTGGGGTAGACGTACAGCTTCTGCCGCTTGTCCACCTCGTCGTACCGGCGGACCAGGAGGTCCTCGATGCCGTCGTTGTTCCAGTCGCCGCGGTGGCTGATCAGGCCGCCCTGGAGGGCCGCGCCGCCGTAGGCGGCCGTGCCGAACTTGCCGTTGCCCTGCCCGAGGTAGCTGCGCAGGGTGCCGGAGGGGTCGAGCGACCAGGCGTCGGCGTTTCCGTCGCCGTTGAGGTCGCCGGGGCGGTCCTTGGCGCCGCTGCCGTTGGCGTACAGCAGGTACGCGCGCTCGTCCGAGCGGTTGCCGACCCGGTCCAGGCTGTACGCGTAGACGTAGCCGGGGCCGACGGCGGGCGGGGTGATGGTGACGGTGGCCGAACTGCCCGGCGCGCTGCTCACGTTGACGCCGCGCTCCTGCGGGTCCCAGCTGGTGCGGTAGCGGTACGCGACGACGTCGCCGATGCCCGCCGCACCGAAGGTGAACTTGCCTGCGGTGACGCGCGCCTTGCCGGTGACGGCGGGCCAGCCCGCGTCGCCGTTGGGGTACTCGGGAGAGGCCACCGTCGGCGGCTTGCTGGGCCGGTCGCGGTCCACCTCGAAGGACTTGACCGCGCTCCAGCCGGAGTACGCGCCGTCCTGGTCCTTCGCGCGAACCCGCCACTGGTAGGAGCCGGTGGGGATCTTCGCGTCGGGCAGGGCGAGGGTGGCGATGCGGCCGCGCTGGGCGGAGATGTGCTCGTCGACCACGGGGGCCTGGCCGGGCTGCCACACCTGGAAGTTGGCCTGGAGGTTTCCGGCGTCGGAGTCGTTGATGAGCGCGTGGACGCTGATGTTGGTGTTGCCGATCAGCGGGTTGCTCGGGTTGGTGCCGAGTTCCGTCGGGACGTCCGGGGCGGTGTTGTACTCGGTGGACAGGACGGCGGTCTTGGGGTCGAACTTCTTCCAGGCGAAGGTGTCGCCCTCGTTGGCGGCGTACATGCCCAGGGTCACCGAGTTGTCACCGGCCGCCGCGACCTGGCGGATCCGGTCGGTGACGTCGAACTCCAGGTTGCCCTCGGGGCAGTCGGAGCTGCCCTTCCAGCCCTTGGATTCGTTCGTCGAGTCCAGCAGCGTCTTCTGGGTCGGCTGGTTGTACCAGTTGGTGCCCGCGTGGATGCCGCCCCTGGTGTCCCAGAGCTGGACGACGCGGGGCTGGCAGGACCAGGACCAGGTGTTCTTGATCCGGAAGGTGGACGCCTTGACGTCCTTGCCCTTGATGTTGGAGGTGTCCAGCTGGAAGAAGGAGCGGGACAGGCCGTTCGTCTTGTTCTCGTAGCCGACTCGGGCGACGTCGTTCGCGTTCCAGTAGGTGTTGTCCTTGTACACCGCCGAGACCCGGGTCCAGTTCTGCCGCTTGCCCTCGGCCCAGGACGGGTCGATGAAGACGGGGTAGACCGTCTCGGGGGCGGTCAGCAGGTCGCGGTCGGGGGTGATCTCCAGCGACTGCCCCACGACCCGGGTGGTCATGAGCGCGTCCCTGGCGCCGGGGCCCGGCTCGAAGGGGTCTTCGGGGCCCGCCGCGGCCGCCGTCCGCGCCGTCCCGGCCGTGCGGGACCCCGTCGCGCTGATCTCGGTGGAGTCCCACATCATCGGTGCGGGGCTGACGAAGGCGGCCTGGCCGGCGGGGTTGCGCGCATAGAGGTTGCCGGTGGTGTCGGCGGTGACGGAGAGCCCCACCGTGCCGATGCCGAGCTTGAGGGTGGCCAGGTCCGGATGCGCGGCCGCCGCGGGGGTCTTGACGACCAGCAGCTGGGAGAACCCGTCGACGTCCGCCTTCAGTTGGAGGTCCACGTCCGGGAGGATGTCGGCGTACGTCGCCACGTTGCCGTCGAGGGTCGGCCTGGGCAGCGGCTTGGGCCAGCTCAGCTCCATCCGCCGGCCGTCCTCGGCGATGTGGGCCATCGGGCCCGAGCCGCCGGAGAAGGACATGGCCACCGTGGCGGCCGTGGGAACGACCCGGCCGTCCGCGGCGAAGGTGAGGGTGGGGTCGGTGGGCACCCAGTTCTGGCCCACCAGGACCCGGACCGCCGATCCGTGACGGTCGGTGGAGAACGAGCCGTTGGGATTGGCCCAGGTGTCCGAGTTCTCGGTCCGGCGGGAGAGCAGTTCGACGCGCTTCCCGGTCGCCTTCGCCTGGGCCGAGGCCGTTTCGGCCTCGGTGGGTTCGGCCCCGGTGGGGGCGGCGTCGGCGACGGGGAGCAGGCGCGATGCCTGCGGTACCGGGGGCTGCAGGGCGGCGACGGCGCCCAGCACGGCGGTCGCCAGTCCGGCGGCCACGACCCGGCGGCCGAGGAACCGCAAGGACGGTCTTTCTCGCAAGGCAGACACCTACTGCTCCTTTGTGGGCTGAGGTTGCAGCGGACCGTGACCGACCCGCCAGGGATGGCGCCGAGCGCTCACCTCTGGCCGGGCCCATATGGAGGTCATCAATTCCAGTTGTAATGGAATCAACTACGGTTGATCCGGCGGTGTTAGCGTACCTGCCTCCAACCATGTGGTTCAGCCTGGGAGTTGAAGTGAGAAGGTTCACAAGTCGTTCCGCGGGGGGCTCTCCCCGGGTACGCAGGCCACTGAGCTGGGCCGTACGGCACGCTCTCGTCTCCAGCCTGGTGCTCGCCGGGCTCGCCCCGGCGGGCGCCTCGGCCGCGACCGCCCCGGGCTGGCGGCCGCCGCAGCTCGAGCAGGCGACGGCGATACCCGTCGGCCCGGTCAAGAGCGGCCACAGCGCCGCCCTCAGGAAGCCGGACCAGACGGCGCGGGCCCTTGCCGAGGCGGCCACGTCACGTCCCGCGGAGGCGAATCGCCTTCTGCCGAAGCCGCATTCCGCCGAGCTGACGGCCGGCGGCGCCGAGGACACCGGGACCTTCCCGGTCACCCTGGTCTCGCTCTCCGGACGGGCGCCCTACGCGGCATCCGCGCAGCCCTCGCAGCGCGTGAAGGTGACCGTCGCCGACCACAAGGCGGCCCAGCGCTCCGGAGTCCAGGGTCTGCTGTTCAGCATGGCCGGCACGTCGACCGCCCCGGGCCGGGCGAAGATCCGCGTCGACTACTCCGCGTTCCGCGGCGCCTACGGCGGCGACTGGGCCTCCCGCCTGCGCCTGGTCCAACTGCCGGGCTGCGCGCTGACCACCCCCGCCGTGCCCCGCTGCCGCGTGCGCACCCCCCTGCCCACGGTCAACGACACCGATACCGGCACGCTGACCGCCTCGGCCCCGGTGGCCGTGGCCCCCAAGGGCGGTACGGCCGCCGCCCGTTCACTCGTCTCCAGCGCGGGTGCCACCGTTCTCGCCGCCGAGGCCGGCAGCTCCGGCACCAACGGCGACTACAAGGCCACCTCCCTGCAGGCCTCCGGTTCCTGGAGCGCGGGCAGCTCCTCGGGCGGCTTCAGCTGGGACTACCCCCTCGCCTTCCCCGCGGTGCCCTCCGGTCTGGCACCCAAGCTGTCGTTGAGCTACTCCTCGCAGAGCGTGGACGGCCGCACCTCCGCCACGAACAACCAGCCCGGCTGGGTCGGTGACGGCTGGTCGATGGAGCCCGGGTTCATCGAGCGCCGCTATCGTTCGTGCAACGACGACATGGCAGGCGGCACCAACACCGAGAAGTCCGGTGACCAGTGCTGGTTCACCGACAACGCCACCATGAGCCTCGGCGGCCGGACCACCGAGCTCGTCTTCGAGCAGGGCAAGGGCTGGCGCGCCCAGTCCGACAACGGCGAGCGGATCGAGAAGCTCACCGGTGCCTCCAACGGCGACGACGACGGCGAGTACTGGAAGGTCACCGCGACGGACGGCACCCAGTACTTCTTCGGGCTCAACCGCCTCCCGGGCTGGTCCGACGGCAAGTCCGAGACCAACTCCGCCTGGACCGTACCGGTCTACGGCAACCACGCCGGGGAGCCCTGCCACAGCAGCTCCTTCGCCGCAGGCTGGTGCAAGCAGGCCTGGCGCTGGCAGCTGGACCACGTCGTGGACGTGCGCGGCAACGCGCAGGCGTACTACTGGAACGCCGAGACCAACAACTACGACCGCGGAGCCGTCGCCAGCGCCGACAAGGGCACTCCCACCCCGTACACCCGCGGCGGCTGGCTCGACCGGATCGACTACGGACTGCGCGCGGACTCCGTGTACTCCGCCCCGGCCATGGCGCAGGTGAAGTTCGACGTCGCCGACCGCTGCACCGACGAGTGCGGGCTGTTCGACAAGGACCACGCCGACAATTGGCCCGACGTGCCCGTCGATCAGAACTGCGCCGACGGCGCCGCCCGATGCGAAGGCCAGTACAGCCCGACGTTCTGGTCGAAGAAGCGGCTGACCGGCATCACCTCCAAGGTGCTGACCGGCGGCGCGTACAAGGACGTCGACACCTGGGCCCTGGAGCAGACCTTCCCGCCCTCCGGTGACGGCACCGCACGCCCGCTGTGGCTGTCCACCATCCAGCGCACCGGGCACACGAACGGCAGCATCACGCTGCCCAAGGTCACGTTCCTGGGCCAGCAGCTCGCCAACCGCGTCGACAAGCTCGGCGACGGGCTCGCGCCCTTCATCCGCTACCGCGTCTACCAGATCAACACCGACACCGGCGGCAGCATCGGCATCACCTACTCCGCCCCCGGCTGCACCGCCACCACCCTGCCGCCCGCCGACGCGACGAACACCACCACCTGCTACCCGGTGAAGTGGGCCTTCGAAGGCGAGACCGCGAAGCTGGACTGGTTCAACAAGTACCTCGTCCAGGAGGTCGACGAGGGCGACAACCTGGCCGAGACCCCGGACGCCGTCACCCGCTACAGCTACCTCGGCGGGGCCGCCTGGGCCAAGGGCGAGGACGAGTTCACCAAGCCCGAGGACCGCACGTACGGAGACTTCCGCGGCTACGGCCTGGTCCAGGTCCGCAAGGGCGACGGCCTCGACCGCCGCACCCTCGCCGAGTCCCGCTACTTCCGGGGGATCGACGGCGCGGAGGTCGCCGACTCGACCGGCGCCGTCGTCACCGACCGCCCCGAGTTCGCCGGCCAGACCCGCGAGACCATCTCGTACGACGGGGAGGACGGCTCCTGGATCAAGGCCACGTCCAGCGTCCCGTGGCGGTCCTCCGTGACCGCGACCCGGCAGCGGGACGGGCTGCCCGCCCTGGAGGCCAGGTTCGGCGGAGTGGAGAAGGAGACGACCCGGGTCAAGACCTCCACCGGCGAACGCAAGGCCTCCACGACCCGCACCTTCGACTCCGTCGGCATGGAGGTCACCTCCGCCGACTCCGGCGACGAGTCCAAGAGCGGCGACGAGAAGTGCACCCGCACCGAGTACGCCCGCAACACCGGACCCAACCTGCTGTCCCTCGTGGCCCGGGTCGAGACGGTGGCCGTCTCCTGCGACTCCGCCGTCACCCGCCCGGCCGACGTCATCGCCGACAACCGGAACGTCTACGACGGCGGCTCCTTCGGCGGCGCGCCCACCCAGGGCAACGTCACCCGCACCGAGGTGATCGACCCCGACGGCGACGGCTACTCGCCCAAGGGCAGCACCACCTACGACGTGTACGGCCGCCCGACCACCGTGACCGACCCCTACGGCAAGAGCACCCGGACCGACTACACACCGGCCACCGGCGAGGTCGCCACGAAGACGGTGGTGACCAACCCGCTCAACCATGTCGCCACGACCACCTACGAACCGCTGCGTGCCCTGCCCATCGTCCAGGAGGACCTCAACAAGAAGGTCTCCACGACCCGGTACGACGCTCTCGGGCGGGTGACCGGGGTCTGGCTCCCGGGCCGCTCGGCCGCCACGTACCCGGACAGCCCGCACCTCTCCTACAGCTACCTGGTGCGCACCGACGGCCCGATCGTCGTGGCGACCAGCACCCTCACGGAGACCAGCGGCTACCGCACGACGTACGAGTTCATGGACGGCCTGCTGCGCAGCAGGCAGATCCAGGAACCCTCTCCCGGCGGAGGCCGGCTGGTCAGCGAGTCGTCGTTCAACACCCTCAACCAGAACTGGAGGAACTCCGGCAAGTACTACGCCGCCGGCGCCCCCTCCGACGTCCTGGTCACGGGAGCGGAGCTGAGGTACCCGGCCGCCACCGAGACCGTCTTCGACGGCGCCGGCCGCGCCACCGCCGTCATCAGCAAGAAGTTCGGTGAGGAGCAGAGCCGGATCACCACGATCGACGAGGGCGACCGGACCACGATCGTCCCGCCGGCGGGCGGCACCGCCAGGACCACCCTCACCGACAACCTGGGCCGGACCGTGGAGACCCGGGAGTACACGAACGCCGCGCGCACGGCCTACGAGTCCACCCACTACGGCTACGACCGGCTCGGCCGTCTGGCGAAGGTCACCGACGCGGCCGGGCGGAACTGGACGTACGGCTACGACGTACGCGGCCGCAAGACCTCCGTCAAGGACCCGGACACCGGCACCACACTGATCACGTACGACATCGGGGACCGGGAGACCGACACGAAGAACTCCCTGGGCACCGTCCACCACACCGACTACGACGCCCTCGGACGCAAGACGGCGCTCAAGGTCAACGGCGTCCTGACCACCGAGTACGTCTTCGACACCGTCGCGAAGGGCAAGCAGTCCGCGGCCAAGCACTACGTCGACGGCCACGCCTACGTCTCCGAGGTCACCTGGTACAACAACCGCTACCAGGCCACGGCGTCCCAGCTCACCATCCCGGCCGTGGAGGGCGCCCTGGCCGGCGTCTACAAGTGGACCGCCGGCTTCAACGCCAACACAGGCAAGCCGGAGTACTCCGAGGAGCCCGCGGTCGGCGGCCTCCCCAAGGAGCGGGTCGCGATCCGCTACGACGGCGACGGCCTGCCCGTCGCCACCACGGTCGGCGGCGCCATGCTGGCCGGCGCCACCACCTTCGACCACTACGGGCGGACCATCAGCACCGAACTGGGCGAGGCCGGCAGGAAGGTCCGGCAGGTCAACGAGTACGACGAGCACACCGGCCGGCCGACCCGCACGGTCACCGACCGCGAGACCGCTCCGCAGCGCCTGGACGACACCCGGTACGGGTACGACCCGGCCGGGAACCTGACCAAGGTCGTCACCGCCTCGGGCCAGGACGCCCAGCAGACCACGGACACCCAGTGCTTCGGCATCGACGGCCTGAGCCGCATCACCGAGGCGTGGACGGCGAACGACGGCTGCGCCGCCGCTCCCTCGGGCACCACCGTCGGGGGCCCGGACGCGTACTGGACCTCGTACACCTACGACGCCATCGGCAACCGCAAGACCGAGGTCCAGCACAAGGCACCGGGCGGTCCGGCCGCCGATGTCACCCGCGCCTACGGCACGCCGGTCACCGGAAGCCGGCTGCCGTCCGTCTCCATCTCCGGCGGGCCGGACAACGGCAAGAAGGAGACCTACGCCTACGACAACGCCGGCAACACCGTCCGCAGGCAACTGCCGTCCGGCGACCAGGTGCTGGCATGGGACAAGGAGGGGCACCTGGCCAAGGTCACCGAAGGCGCCAGGACCACCTCGTACGTCTACGACAGCGAGGGCCAGCGGCTGATCCGCAGGGACGCCACCGGATCCACGCTCACCCTGCCCGGCGGCACCGAGGTGCTGATGAAGCCGGACAACACGCTGGTGGGCACGCGCTACTACGCCCACAACGGCGGCACGGTCGCGGTGCGCACCCAGGGCAAGCTGTCCTTCGTGCTCACCGACCACCACGGCACGGGCACGACCCAGGTGGACTCCGCGACGAACGCCGTCACCAAGCGGCGGACGATGCCCTTCGGGGCCGCCCGGGGTGCCCAGCCCGCCGGGTGGACCGGGGACCGGGGCTTCGTCGGGGGCACGCGCGACGTGTCCACCGGACTCACCCATCTCGGGGCACGTGAGTACGACCCGGCGATCGGCCGCTTCATCTCCGCCGACCCGGTGATGGACCTCAGCGACACACAGCAGATCAACGGGTACGCGTACGCCCACAACAACCCGCTCTCCTCCAGCGACCCGACCGGCCTGTACGACCCCGACCTGAGGGACTACTGCCGGCAGAACCGGACGGAGTGCGCCGGGGACCGGCTCAAGGAGGAGGAATCCGAGGAGGACGAGTGGGAAGAGGTCGTGGACCTCTTCGACAACCACCCGAAGGGCTCCCAGTGGAAGCGGTTCGAAGTCGGCCCGGGAGAGGACCGCGGCATCATCATGGTCCGCTTCTACATCCACACGGAGAAGGCCGCCCTGGGCATGCTCGTCGGCGACGACCGCGAAACGACCTCGGATCCGAACGCACCGTTCCGGATGACCCTTCTGTGGGACACCGCCACGGGCCAGTGCCTGTTCACCATCACCGCGTCGGAGACGCCGGAGAAGCGCCGGGCCAAGCAGGTGGCCGCGGACCCGGGGAGCAAGGCGCCGTGGAAGTGGGAGACCACGACCACCCCCGGCAGAACGATCCCGGCCCGCCCGATCGACGTCGACGGGTTCAGCGGTGACACCGTCATCAAGGGGCACAACGTCGTCAACCTCCACAACCGGGGGGCAAGCGTGTCCCCGGAGAAGCTCGACATCGGCATCCACGCCGTCAACAGCCTCACGAGGCTCTTCGCGGTGGACGCCAACCTCACGGTCGAGGCGACCAAGACGGACGTGAAGATCACACGGACGGGCGACCCCTACCCGGACATGGAGGTGTTCCAGTACCGCAAGGGCATCAAGCCGCGGGTGATCGCCCATGACAGCATGGCCAGCCCGACCGGGCTGGACTCCATCCCCGCAGATCCGAAATACAAGATCAACCGCTCGTGGGTGAACGGCCAGTGCGTCAGCGGCTGCTGATCCCCGTCCGATGAACCGGCGGCCCGGTACCCCTCCCACGGAGGGGCACCGGGCCGCTCCGCGCCCGGGCCGTCGCCCGAACACGAGAATCCCCCGCTCCCGCCGCACGCCGGCCGTAGGCTGTCGCGGGAGAACAAGGGGAGACGATGATCGACTACCGCAAGGCGACCGTTCCGGTGTGGACGCTGGCGACCGGTGACGTCCGGGTGCCCGCACTGACCGGAGAGACGTCGATGACGGCCGAGCGCCTGGACGAACTGCGCAGCGTGCTGGCGGCCCTTGCCGAGGAGCCGATCGCCACCCTCGAGGTGCATCCGCTGCCCGACAGGGTCGACCGCAGCCGAGGCATCCCGCTCGACGCCGTGAGTCCGTTGGCACAGCACCTGTCGCAGCTCGTCACCTCGTCGGCGCGAGGTTCCGCCGCTGCGGCCAGGGCGACCGCCGCGGGCGAGGGCCTGTTCCGCATGGTGGTTCCGGCGAAGGTCGCCGCCCAGTTCGGTCAGGGCATCGTTCGCCCGATGACCGCGCAGGGGTTCGCCTGTGGCATCCGCGGGCCGCTCGTGAACTCGACGGGCAGGATCGTCGCCGGGGCGACGTTCGTGCCGGTCGGGAAGGTGGCAGCGGCAGGCGCGGTCGGTGGGGCCGGTGCGACAGCCGGAGTCGCGGCCGCCGGCGGCGCGGTGCTCACCGTGGCCGCGCCGCTCGTGCTCATGGCCGTGGCGGTGGGAGTGAGCGCCCACGCCGACGGAAAGCGCCAGCAGGCCATCGAACGCATCACGGAACTGCTGGAGCAACTGCAGGAGGAGAAGCTCGAGAGCGAGCACAGCGAACTCGACGGCTGCCGCGATGCCATCGACAAGGCCACGGCCATTCTGCTCGACCAGGGCCGGCTCGGTGTCTCGCTGGGACTGGACTCGGCGGTGCACGCCATCAATTCGGCGCTGGGCGCGGCCGACCGCCGCCTGGCCCGGTGGCAGAGCGCACTCGACAGACTGCCCGAGGGCGAGGCCGTCGAGATCGGCACGCTGGCCAAGTCGTTCCCCGGCATCGACGACCACGGCGGCGAGTTCCGGGCCCACCTCGAACTCGCCGCGCTGGCCATCGCGCTGAAGCAGCGGGTCAACGTCCTCCAGGCCGTCGAGCACGCCCAGAAGGACCCCGGCAATCCCTTCGAGACCTTCACCCGCGCGCTCAAGCGCGACCAACAGCGCCTCGAGGAGATGGAGTCGGGCATCGGGCGTGTCCTGCTGCGCCTGTCGGCACTGGAGTTGGCCCGCCCGCAAGGTCTGCGCCCTGTCTTCACGACAGGTGAGGTCGATCGCCTGATGCGCGCGACGCACCTGATTCACCGGTTGGGTGACAGCGTCCCGCCCGGCGGGCGCACCGCGGACGTGGCGATCGAGATCGCCCGCGAGAAGGACGGCTCGCTGGTCGTGTTCCCCGCGCTGCCCGCCCAGGCGTAGGCGCGCTCTCACCGGCTCGGGACAGGGGCCACTTCAAGGACTGCGGCTGCGCGAAGCGCAGCCGCGGCCCCACCCGTACTCGGTCCGCCTCCGTGAGGCGTTCGGCAGGCAGTGCGAGGAATCCGGGTTCGGTGTGCGGGGGACCCGGCGGCCACCTCCCGGATGAGAGAGGGATGGTGCCGTAGTTTCTCCCACGGTCGGCAGTGATGGCTCCATGGAGGTCACCCGTGCAGGAACCTACGCCTCGACGTACCCGGAACCGGTGGCTTTCCGAGCGGCGCCGGTCCGCGGTGAGTCTCGCCGTCGCGCTCGGAAGCGCCGGTCTGCTCGTGGGCGTCGACGGCAGCCAGGCGCGGATGTCGGCGGCCGACGTGGGCGTACTCGTGCTGGTGGCCTACCTCCTCCCCTACCTCCTGCTCACCTCGGTCGCCTTCTCGACCGCGCCCCCGGAGCGGATCCGCGCCTGGGCCAGGCGCGCCGAGCGCGGGACCGTCCTTCAGCGGTACGTCCTCGGTACGGCACCCGGGCCGGGGGTGTCCCTGTTCATCGCGGCCGGCGCCCTCCTCGTGGCGGTGGTGTGGTTTCCCGGGCACATCGGCTCGGCGCTGCCTGTGGTGACGCGCGGCGTGACAGCTCTTGTTCTGGTGGTCGTGGCGTGGATCTCGGTGGTCGTCGCGTTCGCAGTGGCCTTCCACGCCGACGACCTCGTCGAGGACGGGCAGGCGCTGGAGTTCCCCGGTGGTCAGGAGCCGCTCTGGGGTGACTACGTGTACTTCGCCCTGTCGGTCATGACGACGTTCGGGACCACTGACGTCACCGTGTTGTCCAGGGAGATGCGCCGGACGGTGGCGGCCAACTCCGTCATCGCCTTCGTCTTCAACACGATCACGGTGGCCAGTGTCGTCTCCGCGCTGAACACGGCCGCTTGAAGCACCCGGCTTCTCATGGGCCGGGACCGGGTGGTTCCACCGGCTCCTCGGGGCTCGGATGCCGGGCGAACCAACGGGCGACCGGTTCCGCGGTCACCCCGTGCAGGACCACGCTCAGAAGGACGGTCGCCGCGGTGACGTTGACCACGAAGTCCGCCTGTTTCTCCGGCAGCTGGACGTAGGCGAGAACGGCGAAGACGATCGAGGTGACGCCGCGCGGTCCCAGCCAGCCGATCGCGGCGCGCTCGGCGCGGGTGAAGGAGGTGCCGGTGAGCGAGACGACCACCGGCACGAACCGGGCCACGGTCAGCACGAGGAGCGCGTAGGCGAGGACCTGCAGCGCGATGCCGTCGGAGAACGCCTCCGCGGCCAGCGCGCCGAAGGCGTACCAGGCTGCCAGGGCCAGCAGGTGACTCGCGTCCTGCACCAGGTCGAGGGAGTCGCCGCCGACCGCCGAGACCGTGTTGGCGTACCAGAGGCCGGCCACGAAGGCCGCGACGAAGCCGTTGCCCTCGACGAGGACAGAGGCCGCGTACGTCAGGAAGGGCAGGGCCAGGCCCGCCATGCGGAGACTCGCGGGCTTGGCCCACCCGGACCGGAATGCCCGGCGCACCGCCTCGGAGGCCAGGTACCCGAGGACGCTGCCGACGACCGTGGCGTACACCGCGCCCTTGAGGGCGTTGAGGAGGAGGTCGCCGAAGGTGTCGCCCTCGGCGGAGACCAGGTTGGCGACGCAGAAGACGAAGAGCGGGGAGATCAGCCCGTCGTTGAAGCCGCCCTCGATGTTGAGCGCGGCCCGCACCCGCAGCGGCACCCGCTCGTCGCGCAGGATCATCAGGACCGGGGCGAGGTCCATGGGCATGACGACGAGGGCCGCGACCGCGAGCAGCCACCAGCTCGTTCCCGGGAAGACCAGGGCACCCGCCAACGTGGCGAGCACGACGGAGGCCGGCAGGGCGATCCCCAGGAGTCTGCCCTCGGCGACCGGGCCGCGCAGCCGGGCGTAGTCCCGCGTCTCCGTGGCGTCGGTGAACAGCATCACCGCGAGGACGAGTTCGATGGCCCGCTGGAAGGTGTGGGTGTCCATGTCGAGCGGAACGACCGGGTGGTCCTGACCGCTCAGGAGGATCCCGGCCAGGGCGAAGGTGATCGGGGCGGTGATGCTCCACCGCGCCAGCCGGTCGGACACGACGGTCCACAGGAACAGCAGGGACAGGAGGACGAGAAGAGCGATCACGGCGACTCGCAGAGCGGGAGCGGGGAAGAAGACAGGGAGGGGCGGGTGGTTTCCGGTCCGACGGTGCCATCCTCACAGGGAGGGGGAGGGTGTCGCCCCGGACACTCCGCGTCCGCCGCACTCGGCTTGGGCGTCGGGACGCCGGAGCCGGTCCTCCGGACGGGTGCACGCGCCGCTCTGTCGAGCGCTGCGGCCCGCCCCGTGCCGTCCTGGGGGGGCACCTGGAGGCGAAGGATCAGTGGCCCAGGCTCGACAGAACCGCCTTCGCCGCGTTCTCGCCCGACGTGGCAGCGTCGGCGAGCGACGGCATGGCGAGCTGGTAGTCGCCGGCGAGGTGGATCGGTCCCCAGGGGGCGCGCAGCGTCGGCAACGACTCACGCCCCCGAGGTGCCCAGAACGGCACCACGCGAGGATGGCGTCGCACGATCCCCTCCCCGAGCTTCCCTTCGAGCTGGGGGTAGACCGTCAGCAGGTCGCCGGAGAACCGAGCGACGATCTCTTCGTCGGAGAGCGTGAAGAGGGCGTCGGCCGAGGCGCCACCGGCGAAGCACGCCAGCGCTCCGCCCGGCTTCCTCGGGCCGTTCTTGCGCAGGGCGGCGGCGTGGTTGAACACCGCCTGGAAGGAGAGCTGCGGTGTGGACACGCCGAGGAGCCCGTCCCAGGGCTGAGGGCCCTCCTCCTCGGTGAAGAAGCCGACGATCACGTACCGGCCGTAGCGGATGTCGTCGAACGCCTCACGGTGCGTCCCGGGCAGGCCGGGAAGGATCCGCGAGGCGATGTCGCCGGGAACCGTCACGATGGCGCGTTCGGCGCGTATGCGCGCCGGGCGGCCCGCGACGACGAGGTTCACGACGACGCCGTCCCCGCTCCTCTCCACGGACCGGACGGTCGACCCGAGCCGAAGGCGCTCACCGAGGTCCGCGGCCAGGATGTCGGTCAGGGTCTGATTGCCCCCGACCGGCAGGGCGAAGTTCGGGACCTTCGCCGGGTCCGTCAGGGCGACTCCGATCGACGCCACGAGCTGGGTCGCCGCCGTCTCCTCCGGCTCGCACCCCATCCACTGCCCCGACCAGGACCGGACCACGGCCCGGGTCAGCTCGGAGCGGACGCCGCGCAGGAGGTCCGACGCGGGACGCCGGTCGAGCCTGGCCCGCACCCTCCGCGCCAGGAGGCCGTCCGACTCCAGGAACGGGACCGCGCAGAGGATGCGGGCACCGACCAGGGCCATGCCGACCCGGTCCATGAAGCTCATGCGGGTGCGGAACATGAGGGCGGCCACGTCGGACGTGTCGACCAGGGCACCGTTGAGGACGAGAGCCACGCTCGTGTCGGCCAGGGACCCCATCTCGACGCCGTGCCTGTCCAGAGCGTCGATCAACGGGCCGGTCCCCTCCGTGAACTGGGTGCCCACGTTGATCCAGTACTCGCCCTTGCGGACCGTTTCGACCCGTCCGCCCGGCCGGTCCTCGGCCTCGACCACCAGGACGTCGACCTGGTCCGCGAGGGTCGTGGCCGCCATCAGACCCGCCATTCCCGCGCCGATGACCACGACGTCGCAGGTCTCCTCGTCACTGTGTTGCGCTGCGGCCATGATTCGCGACTCCCTGTACCTGTTCTTCGATGCTGATTACTGAAATTCGACTCGGTTTCGAGATTACCGGGAGTTGGTGACTCCAGGACACCCGGACCGTGCGCGCTACGTGGCGCGGAACCGTCCGGGTTCGACCTCGGCGACCCGCCCCGCGCCGGCGAGACGGTCCAGGTGCCGCGCAGCGGTCCGGCGCTCCACCGGCATGACGTGGGGGCCCTCGACGTGCGGGCGGTACACCAGCCGACGGCGGGCGATCTCATCGACGGTCCGGGGTTCCGAGAGGAATGCCAGGAGGGTCTCGTCGCGCGTCGCCATCACGCCGACGAACGCGTCGAGGCGCTCCGAGAACTCAGCCGCGCCCTCGACGACACCCTTCTGGTGGGCCGTTCCGTACCACTGGGCGTCGACATCCCGGCAGCGGCGCATGGACGCCTCGAAGTCGGTGAGGCTGCTGCCGACGTCTCCGTAGTAGGGGCCGAACGACGTCAGGTCGATGTCCGCCACGAACAGGAAGCCGTCCGGCTCGATCAGGAATCCGCAGTGGCCCGCCGTGTGGCCGGGCAGGTGCACGACGGTCACCGTCCGACCGCCGAGGTCGAAGACCGTGCCGTCCTCGAAACCCGTCGCCTCGGGGCGGTCTTGGAGGTGGAAGCGGTCGCGCAGCACCAGAGTGGTGGGCTCGACGGCCTCCGGAGGGAGGCCGTAGCCGTCGACCATGGCCGCGAGGGATCGCACCGCCGCCAAATCCTGCATGTGCACGTGGACAGGTGTCTCGTAGTCGCCCAGAGCCGCGATGTGGTCCTCGTGGGCATGGCTCACGAGGACCACATCGGCGGGTGGCGCCGCTCCGGCGAGTGACAGCGACGGGTCGATGACCAACGTCTCGGCGCTGCCGCGTACGAGGACCGAGTTGGCGTAGGGGTAGGCGCCTCGCTCCGCTCCCACCATCACGGTGACTCCGCCGCCGTACCCCGTCTCCGTGTATCGGGTGCTGGGCAAGGTCGAACTCCTTCGTGTGGGTGCGGGCTACGGATGGGTGGCTTGGGGGACAGAGAGGTCTTCCTCCCGCGGGAGAGGGCCCGGGGCGCGGGGCGGAACGCGCCCCGTGCGACGCTGCGTTCCGGTCCGCCCGGGAGGAGGCCTGGTGCACGGCAGCCTTGCATGGCTGGTGGCGACCGGGACATCGCCGTACCCGGACCTCCCGAGTGCGTGGGTGCGGCGATGCCGTGGTCAGGGTCGAGTCGGCAACGTCCCTAGCGCAGCGACTCGACGATCTCGTAGCGCGGGGTGCCCACACGCTCCAGGGCGTTGTAGAAGGCTTCCGGCTCCGCCCAGTCCTCCGGGGCGAACGAACCGGCGCGCTTTCCGGCCTCGTCGAGCGCCAGCACCATGAACGCCGCGCAGGCGGTGCCCGTCACCGTAGCCATGCTGGCGACGAGGTACGCCCCCGGCCCGCTGACCGGCGTACGACGGACGGCTACGGCCGGGCGCCCATCGCGGGTACCGCTGACGCGGGCCAGCAGGCCGCCTCGCCAGGTGTAGCGACGACGGACGGCCGAAGCACCGAGGAACTTGAGCAGCTCTCCCGCTCCGCTCTCGCCACTGCGGACCTGCGTGATCATGCCGCCCAGGGCGTGACGCCAGCCGGTGAGGGTGCCGGGGCGGCTCTTGACGATCTCCATCATGAAATCGACCGCCTCGTCGGACGTCATCCGGCCCGACTCGATGGCCTGCCCGAGGCCCTTGACCAGGCCGTTGACCGGTGCCGGGTCCATGCCGCCGAGACAGCGGATGCGCTGCGCCCCGGGAAAACGGCGGGGCATGGTGACGGGCTCCGGGTGGGCCGTCTCGTACAGCAGTGTCTCGCCCAGACCGCCGCCCATCGGCGCCGAACCTGTCTCGACGTACGACTGGTGGGTGACCGGCCCGCCGTTCTCCCACGTCAGGCAGTCGCCAGCGGCGATGTGCATGAGGTGCTGGATCACGGCCCGGCCCACGTGGGGTCGCTCGTCGCCCACGGTCCAGAACATCTCGATGTCGTCGACCGTGTCCAGCTCGCTCGCGGCGTCCACGGCCAGCACATTGCTCATACCCGGTGAGGCGCCGCAGCCGATGTAGAGCGGGATGCCCGCCTCCTGGGCCTCGCCGGCGAGGCCCAGGGCGTGCTGGGTGCTCTCGACGTCGTCGTCGAAGTCGAGGTACGGCACCTTCAGCTCGATGCAGGCGGTGATCACGGGCTCGGAGGTGCGGATGTAGGGTCCCGCACCCAGGACGACGAGGGCGGCGCCGTCGACCACGTCGAGGAGGGCGTCGCGGTCGTAGAGGTCGAGCCGCCGGACCTTGACCCGGCCGGCCGGGAGCCTCTTCACGAGCGGCTGCAGCAGCTCGGGCCGGATGTCGCAGAGGACGAGGTCGAAGTCGCCCCCCGCCCGCGCGAAGCGCTCGATGGCCACCTTGCACATCTCGCCCGCGGCGCCGATGAACACGACTCGCCGTGCCGTCATGCGACGACTCCGGCCGTGAGCACCACAACGCCGTGACAGTGGGTCATGACCCGCTCCGTTCTGCTGTCGTCGCCGGGCACGCGCGGCGACCTCCGTGTCGCGGACGGCCGGGAGGGCCGAAGGCGCGAGATTCATTCTCGAATCGAATTCGAGTTTAGTCGTGAGTCATGTGCCGTCAAGGTCTTGTTGTGGATGAGGTCGACTCGAAACCCGCGGCCCGGCAGGGTGGAACGGCCTACGGAAGCGCCTGTTCGGCCCAGATGGTCTTGCCCTCGCGACCGTGGCGCGTGCCCCAGCGCTCGGCGCACTGGGCGACGAGCAGCAGTCCGCGGCCGCCCTCGTCGTAGGTCCGCGCGCGGCGCATGTGCGGCGCGGTGCTGTTCGCGTCGAACACTTCGCAGGTCAGGGCCGCGTCGAGGATGAGCCGCAGGCGGACGGGGGGCTTGCCGTAGCGGATCGCGTTGGTCACCAGTTCGCTGACGATGAGTTCCGTCGTGAAGGACAGCTCGTCGAGACCCCACGAGCCCAGTGTGTCGGCGGTGAAGCGACGGGCTCCGGAGACGGCGGCGGGGTCGGACGGGAGGTCGAGTGTGGCGACATGGCCGGGATCGAGCGCCCGGGTGCGAGCGACCAGGAGGGCCACGTCGTCGGAGGGGCGCGCCGGGAGCATCGTGGCCAGCAGCCCTTCGCATACCTCGTCCGGCGAGGCCGAGGACCGCGACGCCCGTACGAGGGTGTCGCTGAGCAGCGTCAGCGACGCGTCCAGATCGCGCGTACGGCTCTGGACGAGGCCGTCGGTGTACAGGGCCAGCAGGCTGCCCTCGGGCAGTTCCCACTGGGCGGTTTCGAACGGGAGTCCGCCGAGTCCCAGCGGCGGGCCGATCGGCAGGGCCGGGAGGTCGGCCCACGCCGTCCCGCCCGTCTGGACTTCGGCTGTGTCCGCGCCGGTCGTTCCGACGTAGGCGGAAGTCGCCACGGCCGGCGGTACGTGCCCGGCGCTGGCGAGGGAGCAGATGCGGGTGGCGGGGTCGTAGATCGCGTACAGGCAGGTCGCGCTGATCTCCCCGTCCTCGCGGGACTCCTCCGTCTGTAGGCGGATGACCACGTCGTCGAGGTGGGTGAGCAGTTCGTCGGGCATCAGGTCGATGTCGGCGAAGGCGCGGACGGCGGTGCGCAGGCGGCCCATGGTGGCGGCGGCGTGCAGTCCGCGGCCGACGACGTCGCCCACGACGAGGGCGACGCGGCCGCCGGAGAGCGGGATCACGTCGTACCAGTCGCCGCCCACGCCTGCCCGTGAGCCGCTGGGGAGGTAGCGGGCAGCGGTTTCCACGGCGGACTGCTCCACCGGACGCTGGGGCAGCAGGCTGCGCTGGAGCGTGAGCGCGGTGGTGCGCTCGTGGGTGTACCGGCGGGCGTTGTCGATGTACAGCGCGGCTCTCGCGGCGATGTCCTGCGCCAGGAGGAGGTCGTCGTCATCGAACGGGGTGGGGGTGCGATGGCGGACGAACTGTGCCAGGCCCAGGGTGGTTCCGCGTGCGTACAAGGGCAGCAGCAGGACCGAGTGGAAGCCGAATCGGGGCGGACCGGGCGCCGCGAGCCACGGCGGGGCGTCCGCGGTCGTGACCGGCAGCAGCACGGGTCGCCCGGTGGCCAACACCTCCGCCGGCACCGAGTCCGGCGCGTAGACGTGCCGTTCGTCCGTGTCGACGGGGGAGTCGGGGCAGCCGTCCAGGACGGACCGCTGGGCGACGCGCCGCAGCACCGGCGCATCCGCCGGCGGGAGTTGCTCCCCGTCCTGGAGTACGGAGTCGAGGATGTCGACGGTGGCGAGGTCGGCGAATCCGTCGGCGCCGACCTCTGCCAGCTCCTCGGCGGTGCGGACGGTGTCGAGGGTGGTCCCGATCCGCCTGCTCGCCTCGTTGGTGATCATCAGCCTGTGCTGCACCCGCCGGTCGCGCACCTCCTGGTAGGCGGCGACCACCTGCTCCGAGCTCTGGTCGACGTACGCGAATCCGGTCTCGATCAGCCGGAGGTACGCGGCGTTTGCCAGCCGCTGGTCGTCGGTGAACCGGGTGGCCTCGTCCTGGAGCAGCTGGAGCAGGCCGATGTGCCCGAGGCGGTAGGTGCGCAGCAGTGTACTGAGCGGTACACCGGCTTCGGCGAAACCGTGAGCGAGTTCCAGGGCGGCGGGAGGTGCCTTGGCCTCGGTGACATCGCGGCCGTGCTCCAGGGCGTCGAGGAAGGCGGTGACGTGGTCGGCCGTCTCGCTCAGGGCGCGCTGGGCCAGGTCCGCGCGCTGCCACAGTTCGGGAAGCTCGCCGCGCATCTGCTCCATCAGGAGACCGGCCCACTGGTCCGAGCGCGGTCTCAGATCGTGCGCCAGGCGACCGAGGAAGGCGGAGACGTCGTCCTTCTCCATGAGGGAAACGTATCCAAGGACCCGGTCGCTCGCCTGTCCGGGCGGCAGGGGGTGCGATGGTGGTAAGCCGGGTGCCTGTATCCGGCGCGGGATCGCCGGCCGATCGTGAGGGGCCGGGGTGTCTCCATGACCGCGATGGGTCTGCATCGACGCGTCATCCTCGGTTTCACATCGATTCGGAATCGAATCTCCTGGCCGGTTCTGTGGCGGTGGCCGCGAGCAGGCCTGTGCCGAGAGCGCACGGCGTATGCGGGGGACCGCCCTCCAGGTGGAGGGCGGCCGGCAGGGGGGCAGGGCGACGCTCTCGACGTCGTGGTGCGTCAGAGCGCGCCGACGATGTCCTCGACCCGGGCCTTCGCGTCGCCGAAGAGCATCGAGGTGTTCTCCTTGAAGAAGAGCGGGTTCTGCACGCCCGCGTATCCGGAGGCCATCGAGCGCTTGAACACGATGACCTTGCCGGCCTCCCAGACCGTCAGGACCGGCATGCCGGCGAGCGGGCTTGAAGGGTCCTCGGCGCCGGCCGGGTTGACCGTGTCGTTGGCGCCGATGACGAGGACGACGTCGGTCTTCGCGAAGTCCTCGTTGATCTCGTCCATCTCCAGGACGATGTCGTACGGCACCTTGGCCTCGGCGAGCAGCACGTTCATGTGGCCGGGCAGACGGCCGGCGACCGGGTGGATGCCGAACCGTACGTGGACGCCCTTCGCGCGCAGCTTCGAGGTGAGCTCCGCGACCGGGTACTGCGCCTGCGCGACGGCCATGCCGTAGCCAGGTGTGATGACCACGGAGCGGGCGGAGCCGAGCAGCTCGGCGGCGCCCTGGGCGGTGATCTCCTGGTGCTCTCCGTAGTCGACGTCCGAGCTGGAGGGGGCCTCGATGCCGAAGCCTCCGGCGATCACGGAGAGGAAGGAGCGGTTCATGGCCTTGCACATGATGTACGACAGGTACGCGCCGGAAGAGCCGACGAGCGCGCCGGTGATGATCAGCAGGTCGTTGCCGAGCAGGAAGCCCGAGGCCGCCGCGGCCCAGCCGGAGTAGCTGTTGAGCATCGAGACCACGACTGGCATGTCGCCGCCGCCGATCGAGGCGACCAGGTGCCAGCCCAGTGCCAGTGCCAGGATCGTCACGGTGATCAGCAGCCACAGCTCCGGCGTGATCACGAACCACACCGTCAGGGCGACGAACAGGCCCAGCGCGCCGAGGTTCAGTACGTTCTTGCCCGGCAGCATCAGCGGCTTGGAGCTGATCTTCGCGGAAAGCTTCAGGTAGGCCACGATGGAGCCGGTGAAGGTCACGGCGCCGATGAACAGGCCGATGAACACCTCACCGTGGTGGATGCCCAGAGTGCCGAGCGTGTCCAGGGCCTGGGCCTCGTGGCCGTCCGGGTGGTTCTCGACCTCCAGGAAGCCGTTCCAGCTGACCAGGACGGCCGCGAGACCGACGAAGGAATGCAGCAGCGCGATCAGTTCGGGCATGCCGGTCATCTCGACGCCGCGGGCCCGCTGGAGGCCGATCAGCGCGCCGGTCAGCATCGCGAGGCCCATCAGGGCGAGGCCGGCGGTGCTGACGTCGCCGTCGAGTGCGAGCACGACCGTCGCGACGAGCGCGACGCCCATGCCGAGCATGCCGAAGGCGTTGCCGAGCCTGGCCGTTTCGTGCTTGGAGAGTCCTGCCAGCGCGAGGATGAACAGCAGCGCGGCAACAAGGTAGGCCGCCTGTGCGGCGATGGTCGCAGACATGTCAGCTCCGGTTGAACATGGCGAGCATGCGACGCGTCACCGCGAAGCCGCCGAAGACATTGATACTGGCCAGCAGGATCGCGACGGCCGAAAGGACCGTGACCGCCGTGCTTCCGTGCCCGATCTGCAGCATCGCGCCCACGACGATGATCCCGGAGATCGCGTTCGTCACCGACATCAGCGGCGTGTGCAGCGCGTGGTGCACATGGCCGATCACGTAGTAGCCGATCACGATCGCCAGGACGAAGACCGTCACATGGGGCAGCAGCGCTGCGGGGGCGAACCCGGCGGCCAGGAACAGCGCCAGGGCGGCGACGGCCACGCCGCCGAACCTCCCCCTCGCCGACATCGGCTGCTTCTTCGGCGCCGGCTCGCGCACGGCCGCCGCCGCAGGTGCGGTGGCCGGGGTCGCCGAAACCCGCACCGGCGGGGGCGGCCAGGCCAACTCGCCCTTGCGCACCACGGTGATCGAGCGCTGCACCGGGTCCTCCCAGTCAAGGACCAGAGAGCCGTCCTTGTCCGGCGTCATCAGCTTCAGCAGGTTCACCAGGTTCGTGCCGTACAACTGCGAGGCCTGCGCGGGCAGTCGGCCCGCGAGGTCGGTGTAGCCGATGATCGTCACGCCGTTCGCCGTGACGGTCTTCTCGCCCTTCACGGTGCCCTCGACGTTGCCGCCGTTGGCGGCCGCCATGTCGACGATCACCGAACCCGGCTTCATGCTCGCCACCATCTCCGCGGTGATCAGCGTCGGCGCGGGACGGCCGGGGATCAGCGCGGTCGTGACGACGATGTCGGCCTCGCGGCACTGGGCGGCGTACAGTTCGGCCTCGCGCGCCTTGTAGTCGTCGCCCATCTCCTTGGCGTAACCGGTCGTGGAGACCTCGGTCTCGGGGGACTCGATCGACAGGTACTCGCCGCCGAGAGAGCGGACCTGGTCGGCCACCTCCGGCCGGGGGTCGGTGGCGCGCACGATCGCGCCGAGCGAGCCGGAGGCGCCGATCGCCGCCAGACCGGCGACGCCGGCGCCCGCGACGAGGACCTTGGCCGGGGGCACCTTGCCCGCCGCCGTCACCTGGCCGGTGAAGAACCGGCCGAACTCGTGCGCGGCTTCGATGACGGCCCGGTAGCCGGCGATGTTCGCCATCGACGACAGGACGTCCATCGACTGTGCCCGGCTGATGCGTGGCACGGCGTCCATCGAAAGCGCGGTGAAGGGGCGCCGGCCCAGCTCCTCGACCATCGCCGGGTCGAAGGCCGGCGAGAACAGGGCGATCACTGTCGCCTCCGGCCGGATCCGGTCCAGCTGCGACGGGCTCGGGGCGTTGACCCCGAGCACCACGTCCGCCGCCACCGCGTCGCCGACGGTGGCACCGGCGGCCTCGTAGGCGCCGTCGGTGAAGCCGGCCGCGAGGCCCGCGTCCGGGTCGACGACCACGCCGTACCCCAGTCTGCGGATCTGTTCGACAGAGGCCGGCGTGGCCGAAACGCGACTCTCACCTGCCCGCGCTTCCTTGAGGACTCCGACAATCACGAGTGTTCTCCGTTCCCTACCAAGGCCGTCATGGCCCATGGCCGTCATAGCCGTCATGGCCCATGGCCGTCATTAATATCGACTCTGAATCGAGTTGTGTCGTCCTTCGGAATCGGTCCGCTGTCGCCCCGATCGGAAGCGGGCCGGCCGTGATCCATGCCATACCCTGCCGTAACCGGGAGGGGCGGCGGAGAGGAATCATCACCAGAGGGCGACCAGCCCGGCGATGGGGCCGTTCCAGGTCGGCGGCCTCGCCGCTCAGGCAAGCGGCTGGTGTTCAGGACGCGGGCGCATCAAGCCAGTCGTCGTAGAACGGCGGCATCGCGGAGGCCTTCCGGGAGAACCGCGGGGAGCGCTTCTCGCGGAAGGCGGTCACGCCCTCGCGCCCGTCTCCGACGCTGCTGTAGAACATCGCGAGGGACTCCACGCGGTGGGCGTCCTCCGGGTGTTCGAGGGTCGCGTTGCGGACCGTCATCTGCCGGGTGAGGGCGGTCGCGACGCGCGAGCGTCCCAGCGTCCAGCGGTCCGCCAGCGCCCGTGCCTGCGCGTACAACTGGTCCGGGGCGTGGACCGCTTGGGTGATTCCGGCGGTGGCGGCGGCCTCGGCGTCGAGGATCTCCGCGGAGTACAGCAGGTCCAGGGCCTTCGGCAGGCCGACCAGGCGGGGCAGGAACCAGGTGGAGGCGGCCTCGGGCGTGATGCCGAGCCGGCCGAAGACCAGACCGAAACGTGCCGTCGTCGACATCAGCCGCGCGTCCATCGCGAGTGTCATCGTCGCCCCGATGCCCACGGCGGGGCCGTTGATCGCGGCGATCACGGGCTTCCGGCAGCCGTGGATCGCCAGCGTGACCCTGCCTCCGGTGTCCCGAACCCGGCGGATGTCGGGGCTGTCCAGGTCGGCCATGTCGGCCAGCGTGGGGGAGCGTGACTCGTCGAGGCCGAAGACGTTGCCCTCCGAGCTGAGGTCCATGCCGGCGCAGAAGGCCTTTCCGGCGCCGGTCACGATGACGGCGCGCACGTCGTCGTCTTCGTTGACCTCGGTGAACGTCTGCTCGAGCTCCGCGGCCATCGTGGGCGTGAACGCGTTGAGGTGCCCGGGCCGGTCGAGGGTGACGGTGAGGATGCCGTCGTCGACGCGGTGGTGGAGGGTGGTCCAGGTCATGGTGTGCTTCCTGTTGTCGTCAGGGGTGTACGGGCTCATCCGCGCAGTCCGGCGAGCTGGTCGATGATCTTCTCGGCGTCGGTCACGATGCCGCTGACGATCTCGTCGCAGGTGGCGACGGACTCGATGAGCCCCTGCGCCTGGCCTGCCCACCACAGACCGTCGTCCATCCGCCCTTCCTGGAGCACGCGGGTACGGCCGCGGATGCCCGAAGCCAGCTCGGCGACGTCCTCGAAGACGGCTCCGGGGCGCCGAGACCGGATGACGATCTCCTCGGAGATCGCGTTGCGGGCGACTCGGCCGGTGTTGCCGAACTCCCGGAAGACGAGCTGGGTGGCCCGTTCGTCGTGGGCGACGATCTGCGCCTTGACGTTGGGGTGCACCGGCGCCTCCGTGCTGGCGACGAACCGTGTGCCCATGTTGATGGCGCAGGCCCCGAGCGAGAGGGCGGCGGCGAGGCCGCTGCCGGTCGCGAAGCCGCCGCTGGCGATGACCGGGATGTCCAGCTGTCGCACGGCGGCGGGGATGAGGACGAGGCCGGGGATGTCCTCCTCGCCCGGGTGCCCCGCGCACTCGAAGCCGTCGATGCTCACCGCGTCCACACCGAGCTTCTGCGCCTTGACGGCATGGCGCACGGCCACCGCCTTGTGGATCACCTTGACGCCCGCCGCCTTGAAGGCGGCCACGTGCTCGGCCGGATTGCTGCCGGCCGTCTCCACCACCTTGATTCCGCTCTCGATGATCGCTGCCCGGTACTCCGCGTAGGGCACCGGCTCGAGGGTGGGGAGGATGGTCAGATTGATGCCGAACGGCTTGTCGGTCATCTCGCGGCATCGCGCGATCTCCCGCGCCAGCGCCTCCGGAGTGGGCTGGGTCAGGGCCGTGAGGAACCCCAGGGCGCCGGCCTCGGCCACGGCGGAGATGAGCTCCGCCGTGCCGACGCCGGTCATACCGCCGCAGACGACCGGGTGGTCCACCCCGAATGTCTCGGTGAAGCGAGTCGCGATCATGTGAGTCCTTCTCCGTCTGGCGCCGTCGCCGATGGGCGAGCAGCAGGGCATAAACTTGATATCGAATCAAAGTCGAGTTTTGACTCTAGAGGTCTCCGCCGAGAGCCTGTCAAGCTCCGTCCGGCCGGTGGAATGCGGAAGCGCGCCGGCGGCACAGCGGTCGGAGCCCATGCGTGGCAGCAGCGCGTGGACCGGCCCGGAAACGGTGGGGGGAGGAGATCGTCGGCACGGTGCAGACGGTCAGCCGCCTCTGAGGGCATGCTCCGGTCTGCGCGGTGTCGGACGTCCAGGAGGGTCAGTCCCGCCCGGCGCGCCCTTCGGTGACGTAGGACTCCACGTACGCGATCACGATGCGGCGTGCTTCGCGGATGGTGGCGTCGTTGCCCTCCGGTGAGCGTCGGAAGGCCGCTTCGAAGAGCCGGTTGCCCACCTCGAAGGCGAGCTGCACGACGAGGAGGGGCAGGTCGGTGGGGACGAGGTCGCGTGCGACCAGGAGCTTCCAGACCCGCTCGGCTTGGGCCTCGTCGAAGGCGCGAACGTGTGCGCCGACCGTCTCGGAGCTCCCCTTGAACCACAGTTCGGTACAGCTGGGGTGGCCGCGGAAGTAGTCGAGCAGCGGGTCGATGACCGCGTCGGCCACGTCGGAGAGCGTGCGCGGCCGCTTGCCGGCCGGCGTGGCGCCGATGCGGGTGTCGAGCTCGTGGGCATGGCGCCGCAGGAGTTCGGCCTCGACCTGATGGCGGTGAGAGAAGTAGTGGTAGACGGAGGCGACGGGAATGCCCGCGCGCTCTCCGATCGCCTTCAGCGTGGCCGCCTCGTAGCCCTGCCCGCCGAGCAGTGCCTCGGCGGCGTCGAGTATGGCCCGCCGCCGTGCGATCCCGCGCCGCTGCGTCGCCCCGACGGGTCGCGAGGGTGTCTGCACCGTCAAGCTTTTCTCGAACACGATTCGAGATCATATCAGGCGCACCTGCTGATCCCTGCTGTCCGGAGGGTTGACAGCTCGGAGGTGCGCCCTAAACTCAAATTCAAGTCGATTTTGGGTTCTGTTACGAGGTGAGCGGCTCCACCCGCGGGCGACTTCCTGCCGACGGCCACCTCCGCAGTCCACTCCCCGTTCGAGGAGAAGCAAGGAACCATGTCCGACAGATTCGCGGGACAGACCGCGATCATCACCGGCGCCAGCCGTGGCATCGGTCTCGCGATAGCCGAACGACTCGTCGCCGAAGGTGCGAAGGTCGTGATCACCGGACGCAAGGCGGACGCACTGGCCGATGCCGTCGCCCGCCTCGGCGGGCCCGACCACGCCCTCGGCGTCGCCGGGCACGCCGCCGACACCGCCCACCAGGACGAAGCCGTCACCCGGGCCATCGACACCTTCGGCAGCGCCGACCTGCTGGTCAACAGCACCGGCGTCAACCCGGTGTACGGGCCGCTGATGGAGCTCGATCCCACGGTGGCCCGCAACGTGGTCGAGGTCAACGTCCTCTCCGCGCTGTCATGGGTCCAGAAGACCTACAAGGCATGGATGTCCGGACACGGCGGCGCGATCGTCAACGTCGCCTCGCTCAGCGGGATCCGGCCGGAGCCCGGCATCGGAATGTACGGCGCCAGCAAGGCGATGCTGATGCACCTCACCAAGGAACTGGCCGTCGAGATGAGCCCGCGTGTCCGGGTCAACGCGGTCGCGCCCGCCGTGGTGAAGACGCGGTTCGCCGCCGCGCTCTACGAGGGGCGGGAGGACGCCGTCGCGGCGGAGTATCCGCTGATGCGGCTCGGAGCCCCCGAGGACATCGCCGGCGTCGTGGCGTTCCTGCTCTCCGGGGACGCGGCGTGGATGACGGGTCGGACCCTGGTCGTCGACGGCGGCCTCGCAGCCGCGGGCGGTGCCTGATGGGAGTGCACGAGGAGGACGCGACTCCGGGGCTCGACCTCGCCCGGCTCCGCCCCTGGTTCACCGAGACCGTGCCGGCGGCGCGGGCAGGCATGCTGACGGCCACCCTGATCACCGGCGGCAAGTCCAATCTGACCTACCGCCTCACCGACGGCGCGTCCCACTGGATCCTTCGCCGGCCGCCCCTGGGCCACATCCTCGCCACGGCCCACGACATGGGACGCGAGTACGCGGTGATGGCGGCGCTCGCCGACACCCCCGTCCCCGTACCCGCCATGCACGGACTCTGTCTCGACACCGGCGTCCTGGGCGCCGAGTTCTACGTGATGGAAGCGGTACCCGGCAGGCCGTACCGCACGGCGGCCGACCTGAAGCCGCTCGGCCCACACCGGGTCCGGCGGATCTCCGGCGCCCTCGTCGACACCCTCGCCGACCTCCACACGGTGGACCCGGACGCAGTCGGGCTCGGCGGCTTCGGCCGCCCCGAGGGCTTCCTCACCCGGCAGGTCGCGCGCTGGCGACACCAGTTGGGTGCCTCGTACTCCCGCGACCTGCCCGACGCCGTCACCCTGCACGCCGCGCTGGAGGAGCGGGCCCCGGCGGCGGACGCCGCGGCCCGGCCCGGAATCGTCCACGGCGACTTCCGCCTCGACAACGCCCTGGTCGACGGCGACGACCGGCTCCGCGCGGTCGTCGACTGGGAGATGGCCACCGTCGGCGACCCGGTCACCGACCTGGCGCTGATGCTGCTCTACACCCGGCTCGCCCGGCTCGTCGGCGCCGAGGTCGCCCCCGACGCCGGCCTGGCGCCCGGCTTTCTGACCGAGACGGAGATCGTCGCCCGCTACGCCACCCGCAGCGCACGCGACCTGGGCGACCTCGGTTTCCACCTCGGCCTCGCCGCCTTCAAGCTCGCCGCGATCCTCGAAGGCATCCACTACCGCCACCTCAAGGGGCAGACGGTCGGCCCCGGCTTCGACCGGATCGGCGACGTGGTCCTCCCCCTTCTGGACGCCGGACTCGCCGCACTCAAGGAACACTGACCATGCACTTCGCGTTCGACCGCCGCACCGAGATGCTCCGCGAGAACCTCCAGGACCTGATGTGGAGCCACATCCACCCCGCGGAAGCCGTGTTCGAGCGGCAGCTCGGGGTTCTGGAGGAGCGCTGGGCCTGGGACTCGGTACCCGTGCTCGACGAGCTGCGGGCCGAGGCCCGTCGCCGCGGCCTGTGGAACCTCTTCCTTCCCGGTGAGGAGGGCGCCGGGCTCACCAACCTGCAGTACGCGCCCCTCGCCGAGATCACCGGCCGCTCGCCGGAACTCGCGCCCGCCGCACTCAACTGCGCGGCACCGGACACCGGCAACATGGAAGTGCTGTCCATGTTCGGCACCGGGGCCCAGCGCAAGGAGTGGCTGGAACCGCTGCTCGCGGGCGAGATCCGCTCCGCCTTCGCGATGACGGAGCCCGACGTCGCGTCCTCCGATGCCACGAACATCGCCACGTCGATCGTCCGTGACGGCGACCACTACGTGATCAACGGGCGGAAGTGGTGGATCACCGGGGCGATGAACCCCAACGCCCGGGTGTTCATCGTGATGGGCAGGACCGACCCAGAGGCCGATCGGCACCGTCGGCAGTCGATGATCCTCGTCCCCCGCGACACTCCCGGCCTCGAGATCAGGCGGTCCATGGAGGTCTTCGGGTACGACGACCATGACCACGGCGGCCACGCCGAGATGGTGTTCCACGACGTACGGGTCCCGGTGGCGAACCTCATCGGCGGGGAAGGCGACGGATTCACGATCGCCCAGGCCCGCCTCGGCCCGGGACGGATTCACCACTGCATGCGCTTCATCGGCGTCGCCGAGCGGGCCATCGAGCTGATGTGCGCCCGGGCCGAGGAGCGGGTGGCCTTCGGCAAGCCGCTCGCCCGCCAGGGCGTGATCCGCGACTGGATCGCCGAGTCGAGGGTGCGGATCGAGCAACTGCGCCTCCTCGTCCTCAAGACCGCCTGGCTGATGGACACCGTCGGCAACAAGGGCGCCCACACGGAGATCCAGGCCATCAAGATCGCCACGCCCCGGACGGTCCAGTGGATTCTCGACAAGGCGATCCAGATCCACGGAGCCGGCGGCCTGTCCCAGGACTTCCCGCTCGCCCGCGCCTACGCCGGCTGCCGCTCGCTGCGCTTCGCCGACGGTCCCGACGAGGTGCACAAGAACGCCCTCGCACGAACCGAACTCGCCCGGAGGGCCACTCGGGCGGCGGGCGCCGGACCTGCGCATTCCCTCACCCCCGCGGCCAGGAGGCACCTGTGACCAGCACGACCACCAGCGGAACGTCCTCCGGGGCAGCCGCTCACGATGACGTCGACGTACTGATCATCGGTGCGGGGATCTCGGGCATCGGCATGGCCAGTCACCTCCGTGCCCATCGCCCCGGCACGTCGTTCGCGATCCTGGAGGCACGGGACGAGGTCGGCGGCACGTGGAGTCTGTTCCAGTACCCCGGCATCCGCTCCGACTCGGACATGCCGACGTTCGGGTTCGGATTCAGGCCGTGGACCCACCAGAAGTCGATCGCCGACGGGCATCTCATCCTCGACTACCTGCGGCAGACGGCCGCCGAGAACGATCTGACCGGACACATCCGTCTCGGTCACCGCGTGATCGGTGCCGACTTCTCGAGGGCGACCGGTCGCTGGACCGTCACGGCCCAGCCGTCCGGTGGCCGCACGACGGTACGGTTCACGGCGCGGTTCCTGTTCGTGGGCACCGGTCCGTACGACCACGACGCCGGCTTCACCCCCGAGTTCCCCGGCATCGAGGACTTCGCAGGCCAGGTCGTCCACCCGCAGCACTGGCCGCACGAACTGGACTACGCGGGCAAGCGGGTGGTGGTGATCGGCAGCGGCGCCACCGCCGTCACCCTGATCCCCTCCATGGCCCGCACGGCGGCCCACGTCACGATGCTCCAGCGGTCGCCCGGCTACGTGTTCTCGATGCCGGCCGAGGACGCGATCGCCAACGCGCTCAGGACACTGCTCGGCCACCGACGCGCCCACGAGGTCATCCGGCGCAAGAACGTCCTCGTCACCCGCGGGCTCTTCAAGGCCTGCCGTCGCGCGCCGAGGCTGACGCGCAAGCTGCTGATCGCCGGTGTGCGACGGCAACTGCCCCGGCACTTCGACGTCGACACCCACTTCACGCCGCACTACGCGCCCTGGGACCAGCGGCTCTGCGTGGTACCCGACGGAGACCTCTTCAAGGCGATCTCATCCGGCCGTGCCTCGGTCGTCACGGACCACATCGAACGCTTCACCGAGACCGGCATCCGGCTGAAGTCCGGCCAGGAACTCGCCGCCGACGTCGTCGTCACCGCGACCGGACTCACCATGGCGGTGTTCGGCAAGATCCGGCTGAGCATCGGCAGGCAGCGGGTGCACGTACCGGACACGACGGCGTACAAGGCCATGATGCTCTCCGGTGTGCCCAACTTCGTGTACGCGCTGGGCTACACGAACCTCTCCTGGACGCTCAAGGTCGACCTGGTCTGCGCGCACTTCTGTCGCCTGCTCGACCACATGGACGCCCACGGCTACTCCACCGTCGAACCGGTCCTGACGGACCCCTCGATGGACCGCCTGCCCTACATGGACCTGACCTCGGGCTACGTCCAGCGCGGGATCGGAGCGTTCCCCCGCCGCGGGACCAAGGGACCGTGGACGGTCGAGATGGCGTACGAGAAGGACATCGAGCGGCTGCGCGAGGAGCCGGTCGACGACGACGCGCTGCAGTTCACCAGGTGCGCCGCCCCCGTGGCGCCCGCCCGGTCGCGGTCCCGGTCGGAGGGAGCGTGATGAAGAGGGAGATCCGCTTCACCAGCCACGGCGTCACCTGCGCGGCCTGGCACGTGCCCGCCGTGAACGAGGCACTGGCGGGTCCGGGCGGGCGGCCGTGCGTCGTGATGGCCCACGGCTTCGGCGGGACCCGTGACAGCGGCCTGCTGAACTACGCCGAGCCCTTCGCCGAGGCCGGCATCGACTCGCTCGTCTTCGACTACCGCGGCTTCGGGGACTCCGGCGGCAGGCCACGCCAGGACGTCTCGGTCCGGCGCCAGCGGCAGGACTACCACGCGGCCCTCGCGGCCGCCCGCCGGCTGCCCGGCGTCGACCCGGACAGGGTCGCGCTGTGGGGCGCCTCGTACGCCGGCGGTCATGCCCTGGTGGTCGCGGCGCAGGACGGCCGGACCGCTGCGGTCGTGTCCCTGACGCCGGTGACGGACGGCCTCGCCTCGCTGGCACATCTCCTGCGTCACGCCGGGGTCCGCCCGCTGCGCCGCCTGGCCGGGCACGGGTTGCGGGACGCCGTTCGCGCCCTCGCCGGCCGCCCGCCGCACCACGTGCCGGTCGTGGGGGATCCCGGCTCCCTCGCGATGATGACCCTCCCCGACGCCCTGAAGACCGCCGCCTCGTTCGCGGGCCCCACCTTCCGCAACGAGGTGTGCGCCCGTGCGGCGCTCAAGGTCGGACTGAACCGGCCCAGCACCTTCGTCGGACGTCTGACCTGCCCGATTCTGGTGCAGGTCGGCACGGACGATCGCATCGCGCCGCCCGAGGCGGCGCGCCGGACGGCCGCCAGGGCCGGCACGCCGGCACAGCTGCGCGCGTACCCGGTCGACCATCTCGACGTCTACGACGGACCGGGACAGGCGCGGGCACTCGCCGATCAGCTCGACTTCCTGACGCATTGCCTCGATCCGCGGAGTTCACCCCGGCGCCCCGGGCGCTGACGGCCCCCGGAGACAGCCGCATGCCGGAGTGCGCATGGCCCCCAGCACGTGCTCCTCACACCCCTTCGTTCGTGACCACGCACGCTTCATTCAAGGGACGGGATGAATTTGTACGACTACGTCATTGTCGGTGCAGGATCCGCAGGCTGTGTCCTCGCGGCGCGACTCTCGGAGGACCCTGCGGTCCGAGTGGCCCTGATCGAGGCCGGCGGCCCCGACACGGCACAGGAGATCCACGTCCCGGCGGCCTTCCCGCAGCTGTTCAAGTCCGGCGTCGACTGGGACCTGGACACCGACCCTGAGCCGGGCATCGGCGGACGGCGGGCCTACCTGCCCCGGGGCAGGGTGTTCGGCGGTTCCAGCTCGATCAACGCGATGATCTACATCCGGGGCAGCCGTGCCGACTACGACGGCTGGGCCGCGGCCGGGGCGACCGGCTGGTCGTACGACGAGGTGCTGCCGTACTTCAAGCGGGGCGAGGACAACGAGCGGGGCGAGGACGCCTTCCACGGCGTCGGCGGTCCGCTGGCGGTCAGCGACGGCAGGTCCGGGCACCCGCTCTCCTCCGCCTTCGTACAGGCCGCCCAGCAGGCCGGGCACAAGACCAACGACGACTTCAACGGCGAAACGCAGGAAGGCGTCGGCCGCTACCAGCTGACCCAGCGGGGCGGACTGCGCTGCAGCGCCGCTGTCGCCTACCTCCACCCGGCCCTCACGCGTCCCAACCTCACGGTGCTCCCCGAGGCCCACGCCCACCGCGTGGTGATCGAGGGCGGCCGGGCGACGGGCGTCGAGGTGGAGCGGGACGGCAGCACGGAGGTCGTCCGCGCCGAGCGAGAGGTGATCCTCTCGGCGGGCGCCTACGAGTCGCCCAAGCTGCTCATGCTCTCGGGCGTCGGGCCCGGCGCGGCCCTGTCCGCCTTCGGCATCGACGTCGTCCAGGACCTGCCGGTCGGCCAGGGCCTCCAGGACCACTACATGACCCTGCTGAACTTCCGTACCGACACCGAGTCGCTCATCGGAGCGGCCACCGCGGAGAACGCCGCCCTGCTGCAGAGCGAGGGGCGCGGCCCGCTGACCTCCAACATCGGTGAGGCCGGCGGCTTCTTCCGCAGCCGGCCCGAACTGGAAGCTCCGGACGTGCAGTTCCACGCAGCACCCGTGCTCTTCCACCAGGAAGGGCTCGGCGCCCCCGTCGGGCACGGCTTCTCCTTCGGCCCGTGCGTGCTCGCCCCGACGAGCCGGGGAGCGGTGACGCTCCGCTCCGGACGCCCGGACGCGGCGCCGCGGATCGTGCACAACTACCTGACGACGGACGAGGACCGGGACGCGATCGTCGCGGGCATCCGGATCGCCCTGGAGATCGCCGCGCAGTCGGCCGTCGCCGACCTGGTCACGGAGCCGTTCGACGTACCGGCCCCGGACTCCGACGCGGACCTCCTCGCCTGGGCCCGGCGGTCCGGCCAGACGCTGTTCCACCCGACGTCGACCTGTGCCATCGGCTCGGTGGTCGACTCCGAGCTGCGCGTGTTCGGCGTGCGGGGCCTGCGCGTCGTCGACGCCTCGGTCTTCCCGTCGGTGCCGCGCGGCAACACCAACGCGCCCACGATCATGGCCGCGGAGAAGGCGGCCGACCTCATCAGGGGAGCCGTCTGATGGCCACGTCGTCGCCGACCACCGAGCAGGTGTGGGAGATCGACCGGGCCGTCGAGGACCTGGTCCGCGGCGAGGCCGCCTGGGCCGCCTGCGACCTGGCGGAACGGCGCGCGCTCCTGGAGCGGATGCGTGTCGCCACCGCCGAGCACGCGGAGGAGTGGGTGCGCGCGGCCGTCGCGTACAAGCACCTGCCGGAGGACAGCTCGCTCGTCGGCGAGGAGTGGATCACCGGCCCGTACCCCGTCCTCACGTCCCTGGGTTCGCTCGCCGCCAGCATCGAGGCCCTGGAGGAGAGCCGCAGCCCCGTCGACGGCTTCTCCTTCGGCCGGGCGCCCGGCGGGCGCGTGTTCGTCCGAGTGCTGCCGCACAGCATCTGGGACCAGTTGCTCCTGAACGGCTTCAGCGCCGAGGTGTGGATGCCTCCCGGCGTCACCAAGGAGGAGGTACGGACGCGCGCGGGCCTCGCCCAGCTCCGCCCGGCCGAGACGAACGGCGTGGGCGTCGTGCTCGGCGCGGGGAACATCACCTCGATCCCGATCCTGGACGTGCTGTACGAGCTGTACGCGAACAACCGGGTGGTGGCCCTCAAGCTCAACCCGGTCACCGACGGCCTCCTCGACGTCTTCCGCGAGGTCCTCGCCCCGCTGATCGACCTGGGCGCGGTACGGATCCTCACCGGCGGCGCCGACGTGGGCGGGTACCTCGTGAACCATCCGAAGGTCTCCCACGTCCACATGACCGGCAGCGCCGCCACCCATGACGCGATCGTCTTCGGGCCGGGCGCGGACGGCGCCGCCCGGAAGGCGGCCGGCGCTCCGCTGCTCGGCAAGCCGGTGACGAGCGAACTGGGAGGGGTCTCCCCGACGATCGTGATCCCGGGCGCCTGGTCGGAGGCGGACCTGCGCTACCAGGCCGAGCACATCGCCACCCAGAAGCTGCACAACGGCGGCTACAACTGCGTCGCCAGCCAGGTCGTCGTCATCAGCTCCGACTGGGCACAGAAGGACCGCTTCCTCACCCATCTGCGGCAGGCGCTGTCCGACGCGCCGGTGCGCCCCGCCTACTACCCGGGCAGTGACGCCCGTGTGGGCCGGGCCGTCGACGCGTACGCCCACGCGCGGCGCCTCGCCGGGGGCAGGGTGCTCCTCACGGACCTCGACCCGGCCGATCCTGGCCCCGCCCTGACCACCGAGTACTTCGGACCGGTGCTCGCCGTGCTGGAACTCCCCGGAGACATGGGACAGTTCCTCGACGAGGCGATCCACACCGCGAACGCGAGGCTCGCCGGAACGCTCGGCGTGAACCTGATCGCGCACCCCCGGACCATCGCCACGCTCGGAGAGGCGCTCGACAAGGTCATCGCCGAACTCCGTTACGGGACGGTCGCCCTGAACGCCTGGACGGGTGTCGGCTACCTCACCGCGACCGCCAGCTGGGGCGCCTACCCCGGCCACACCCTCGACGACGTGCAGAGCGGCATCGGCGTCGTGCACAACGCCCTCCTCCTGGACGGGCCGGAACGCACCGTCGTCCGCGGTCCGTTCCACCCGGCGCCCCGGGCCATCCTGCACGGAGAGACGACCCTGTCTCCCAAGCCCCCGTGGTTCGTCAGCAACCGCACGGCGGCCACCACGGGCCGGCTCCTCGCCGACTTCGCGGCCTCGCCCCGCTGGACGGCCCTGCCGAAGATCTTCGCCTCCGCCCTGCGCGGATGACCAGGTGCCGGCCCGATCCGCGCCGGCACCCCGCGCCACCAAGACGTCGAGTCGGCGCCCCAGGGAGGCTCCCGACCCGACTCCGACCAGGGCGTCGCCGCGACCTCGCACCGGGGAGGTCGAGTCGCCGCGACGTCCTGGTCACCCCGCACACCGTGCGTACGCCGACGGTCCACGCCCTTCCGAGGAGAGCCGCTGCCATGCCCCACGCCATCATTCCCCTCACGCGCGCGCGTGATCCCTTTCCCCAGGACGACCTGACGAGGGACGCGAACGGCCACCCTCACTACACGGACCTGCCCGCGACGCTCCTCGACCTGCTCCGCAAGCACGTCGAGGAACGGCCCGACGCCGAAGCCCTCGTCGAGCTCGGCGGGGAACGACTCACCTACGGGCAGCTGTGGGAGCGCGCGACGCGCGTCGCCGGCGGGCTTCGCGCCCTCGGCGTGGCACACGGGGACCGGGTGGCCGTGCGATACCCGGCCGGTACGAACTGGGTGCTCGCCTTCTGGGGCACCGTCATGGCCGGCGGCATCGCCGTCGCGGTCAACACCCGGTCCGCCCGGCCGGAGGTCGAGTTCGTCCTCGAGGACGCCGGCGTGCGGGTGGACCTGTCGGCCGACGCCCCGCTGCCCGACGGGCTCCCGTACGTGACGGCGGACCCCGACCGCGACGATGTCGCCGCGCTCTTCTACACCTCGGGGACGACCGGGCATCCCAAGGGGGTGCCGACCACCCACGAGGCATTCGTCAGCAGCGCGGAGAACATGGTCCGCTGCCTCGGCATACCGCGCGACGCGGGTCCCGGCCTGCGGACGCTGATCTCCGTGCCGTTGTTCCACGTCACCGCCTGCAACGCGCAGCTCATGGTTGCCGCGTACGTCGGCGGCACGTCCGTGATCATGCCCGCGCTGGACCTGCCGGCGCTGCCGGAGGCGATCACTTCCGAGCGGATCTCCTTCCTGGTCACCGTGCCCGCGGTGTACGCCCTGCTGCTGCGCCACCCGGCGTTCACCGGTGCCGACGTGTCGGGCGTGCGCACGGTGGCGTACGGGGGCGCGCCGATCGCCCCCGTCCTGGTGCGGTCCCTCAGAGAGGCGTTTCCGCAGGCCAGAGTCATCAACGGGTACGGCATGACCGAGACGGCCTCGCTGATCACCGTCCTGCCCGACGAGGACGCGGTGGAGCACGCGGATTCCGTGGGCTACGCGGTCCCGTCGGTGGACCTCGGCATCGTCCCCATCGGGGACGACGTGAGTTTCGGGGAACTGGTGGTCCGCGGGGCCAACGTGACGGTCGGCTACTGGCGAAGGCCGGGGGCCACGGCAGCGGCGGTCGTGGACGGGTGGCTGCACACCGGCGACGTCGTCCGGGTGGACGACGCCGGACGTGTCCGCATCGTCGACCGGATCAAGGACATCATCAACCGCGGCGGCGAGAACGTCTCCAGCGTGGAGGTCGAGGCGGTCCTGCTCTCCGCCCCCGGCGTCACGGACGCCGCGGTCCTCGGTGTGCCCGACGACGTGATGGGCGAGAAGGTCGGGGCAGTCCTCCACGGCGACCCGGGCGCGATCGACCTCGCCGCCGTCCTTGCGCACTGCCGGGACCGGCTCGCCGACTTCAAGGTCCCCCAGTACGCCACTGTCGTGACCGAGGCGCTCCCGCGCAACGCGGGGGGCAAGCTCCTCAAGGGCCGGATCCGTGAAGAGGTGCGGTGGGGCGCCCCGCTGCGGTGACGTACCGCCGGGGGCGGGCCGTCGACGGCCCGCCCCGCCCTCGGCGTGCGGCGCCGCGGAAGGGCCCGGGCACCGTCTGGTGCCCGGGCCCGGGATGTCAGTCGGCCCGGTCGGCCGTGCCCTTCTCCGCGTAGGTCTCGAGATAGGCGGTCACCATCCGCTTCGCCTCGGTCATCGTCCTCTCGTCCCCGTTCGGGTCCTGCTGGAAGGCGACGTCGAAGAGGCGTCCGCCGGCTTCGAACGCCAGCCTCATCACGAGGAGCGGTGTGTCGACGCGCAGCAGTCCGCGACCGATCCCCAGCCGCCACAGGCGTTCCGCGACCTGGTCATCGAACTTCTGGAACTGGGCACTCAGGGCCTCGTGACGACCGGAGAACCAGAGCTGGACACAACTCGGGTGCGCCCGGAAGTACTCGACGATCGGGTCGAACGCCAGACCCACGACCTCGGAGACCGATCCGAACGCCTCGCCGTCGACGCCGTCGAGCACGCCGAGCAGCGCGTCGCTGTGACGCGTGATGATGGCCGCGTCCACCTGGTAGCGGTCCTTGAAGTAGTGGTAGACGGACGGCGTCGGGATGCCCGCCCGTTCTCCGATCGCCTTGAGGGTGGCCGCTTCGTAGCCGCCCTCGGCCAGGATCTCCTCCGCGGCGTCCAGGATCGCCTTGACCCGGGCCACCCCGCGACGCTGCAGTGCCGCTTCCGGGCGCGCAGGGGCCTGAGGCACTCCCGCGGTGGCGGTTGCCGAGCGGCCGCGTTTCGGCTCGTCGGTACGTTCCTCAGCCACGCGAACCCCCGGCCGGAGAAGCAAAGTCGATCATGAGTCGACAGTCTAGCAAGCAGCCCTCCGGCGGCATCGCGTCCTTGCGCTTGACATCGTTGGGCCTCGATATCAAACTCGAATCGAGTTTGATATCGAGGAATGCCCGCACCACGGGTGCGGCGCACGCGCAAGGAACGGTGAGATGGCGAGCCACAGCATCGACTACAGGACGTTCACCGGATGGATCGAGGAGCCCTGCGACGTGGGTCCAGCGCTGGAAGGCCGGCTGACCTGTGAAGTGGTGGTCGTGGGCGGCGGGCTCGGTGGTATGTCGACCGCCCTGCGTCTGGCCGAACGCGGAGTCGACGTCGTTCTGCTCGAGGCGGAGTTCTGCGGCCATGGCTCCAGCTCGCGAAACGCCGGACAGCTGGCCGGCGGGCCCGGCGGCGACATCCAGCTGCTCAACCTCCTCTACCCCAAGCGCCTGCCCGCCATCGTGAGGTTCGCCGAGAACTCCGCCCACTTCATCGAGGCCCTCATCGACCGCCTCGGCATCGAGTGCGACTACGAGCCGACGGGCAACGTCGGCGTCGCGGTGTCGAAGGGCCAGATGGGCAGGGTCCGCAGGGTCGCCAGGATCCTCGCCGCGGCGGGTGCGACGGTCGAGGTCGGGGACAGCGCCGAACTCGGCATCCCGCGGGGCTTCATCGGCGGGGTGCGCGAACCGGTGGGCGGCATGCTGGACCCGGGGAAACTGACCATGGGCGTGCGTCGCGCCCTGCTCGCCTCGACGGTACGCGTCTACGAACGCACACGTGTCGAGAACGTCGAGGCGTCCGCCGCCGGTGTACGGGTCTCGGTGCCCGGTGGTCACGTCCGGGCCGACCGGGTGGTGCTGGCCGCGAACGCCTTCGGCGGAGAGCTGGCGGTCACCCCGAAGCGACTCGCCTCGCCGATCTGGGTCACGGAGGCCGAGACCGCGCCGATCGATCCCGCCCGCCTCGCCGCTCTGGGCTGGACGAGCCGGTCCGGACTCGTCACGCAGCACGCCATCATGCAGAACTTCCGGCTGACTCCGCGCAACACGATCGTCACCGGCGTGCGCAGGCTCCAGCGCGGGAAGTACCCGCTGTCGCCGGGGCGCACGGCCGACGAGGCGGTGGTCGTCGGCCTCCTGGAGGGGTTCAGGAGGCACTTCCCCTCCCTCGCGGACGTCGAGTTCGACCGCGCGTGGGGCGGCTGGGTGGCGGTCACGCCCAGCTGGCTGCCCGTGGCGGGCCGGGTCGCCGACAACATCCACTACTCGATCGGCTGCAACGGACACGGCCTGGGGCAAGCCCCCTACCTCGGGCAGCTGATCGCCGACCAGATCGCCGGCGATGCCCCGCACGAGGACCTCCTCGCCCTGTGGCGCGAGAAGCCCCGTTTCCTCCCCGCGCCGGCCATGTCCAGGGCCGGTCTCCGTGCGGTCTGGCTCGTGGATCGCATGGCCGATCGATTCAACGGCGGCCGACGCGACGGCCGGCGGGCCTGAGGGGGCAGCCGTGGAAGGGGCAACCATGGAAGGCGGGGGCGGGCGCTGCGGGCGGAACCCGGCGTAGCCGAGGAGGTTCGGGGTCGGAAGGCCGCCGAAGTGAACGCGGTGTGGGCTTCAGACCCGCTCCCACCAGCCGAGCGCCAGGACGACTCCCTTCTTGGCCGCGCATCTCGGCGTGTGCCCCCTGAAGGAGAAGAAGAGCGAGGAGAGTGCGGCCGCTCCAGCGGTCACCGCGATGATGGCTGTGCCCATCTCCCAGGAGATGAAGAATCCCAGGAGCAGGGCCGGTATGAGCATGATCAGGCTTCCGACGGCCGCTTCACGGAGTACCCGGTTCCAGCTCGCCTTCTGCCATTCACGCGCTCTGCCGGAGTACCCCCGAAGGTCGACGTGTCGGGTGGTGCCGCAGGCTTCGGTGTTCATCGGGGTGCGCTCGCGACGGCATGGCTGTCGATGGTCCCGTTCATGGGTTCGTGCTCCTGCCTGCCCAGCCGTGCGGACCGGCGCGCTGACCGACGATCCGCGCGGCCCGGCCACGATCAGCTGAGATCTCGCTGGTGGGTGGTGAGTCAAGAGAAGCGAAGTTCGAATTTGATTCCACTTCGAGTTTAAGGTGTTCCGGCGAGGGGTTGTCAAATGTCGATCGAGCGTTGCCCCGGTCCCCCCGGGGCGGGCGGGCCGGGGTCCTCCCGCCCGGGCGACGGCTCCCTGGACGCGGCCTCGCTACTGCCCGGCGGTCGGGAGAGATGCGGCGCTTCGGCGGGGGGTGACCGCGGGGCCGGAGCTGTAGAGCGTCGACATCCAGATGTTGTAGAGGACGTCGACGACGACCCCTGGATCGGCGCGCGGTTCGCGGCCGAGGGCTTCGGAGAGGTACCGCTCGTCCATCCAGATGAGCGCACGGGCCGTCTGCTCGACATCCGCGAGTTCGCCGATTCGACCGCGGGCCTGCTCGTCTCGGATGTGCCGGACGGTGGCGTCGATGAAGCGCTGCACGAGCGCGTTGTAGGCGCGCTCGACCTTCTCGTCGCTCAAAGATCATGGTGTTCCTCTGTGCCCTTAGGCCTCGCAGGGTGGGACTTTTGCCAATTTATGGAGGAGTGAGTGCCGGGTTCTGCGCCGACTTGCTGCGCTTTTCGCGGCTCGTGGTGCAGGTTGTTGCATCGCGGGCAGGCCGAGGGCGATGTGGGGGAGTGGGGTGCGACTGTTCACAGCACGGCGTCCAGTGCGTAGGTCCTGGACATAGCGACCGCGCACCTTCCGCGCCTTACCTGCGCCACGCCAAGTCGGTGGAAGGGGGCGGCACATCTGCGGATCCCTCACCGAGAGCTAGGGCGTCCGATACGCCGACGAGGGCAAGACTGTCTGGGCGGACTGGCCGTGGACACGGCTGGATCGTCCCGCTCACGCTGCCGACGGCGGCGCGGCTTCCCGCCGTCAGGAAGCCGCGTGCAACGTGAATGTCGCAGACGTCCAGCACTGCGTGTGGGCCCATGGCCGTGACTGGAAAGGGGTCAGTGTGCCCTGCCTCGCCCTGCGGGCGGAGGGCTCAGGTGCCCTGCGAAGTGGGTGTTCGTCGGATCCAGCGATCCTGCGGGCTATGCGTCCTTGGTAGTGAGCAGGGTGCGCAGGGCGCGGCCGGCGGCGAGGTCGTCGAGTGCGGCCTGGGCCTGGTCGAGCGGGCGGCGGGTGGAGATCATGGATTCCAGGTCGAGCAGGCCGTCCATGTAGAGGTCGACCAGGTGCGGGATGTCTCGCTGGGGATCGACGGATCCGTAGTTCGACCCGAGGATGCGCTGGTTGGCCTCGGCCAGGGTGAGGGGGTCGAACCGGGCGGTGGAGCCGGTGGGAGGCAGGCCGACGATGACGGCGGCCCCGCCCTGGCCGAGCGCGGCGAGGGCCTGCTCGGTGGTGGCGATCTTGCCGATGGCGTCGAAGACGTAGTCCAGGCCCTCGGGCACGGCGGCCCTCAGCGCGTGGTCGGCATCCACCTGTGAGGAGTCGACGGTGTCGGTGGCCCCCAGGTGGCGGGCGGTGTCCAGCTTCGAGCTGTCGATGTCGACGGCGACGATCCGGGAGGCCCCTGCCAGCCGGGCGCCCTGGACGCACGACAGGCCCACTCCGCCGCAGCCGATCACGGCGACGGTGGCGCCTTCCTCGACCGCGGCGGTGTTGCGGACGGCCCCGACGCCGGTGGCTACGGCGCAGCCGATCAGGGCGACGACGTCCAGGGGTGCGTCCCGCCGGATCCGTATGGCGCCCGATGCCGGGACCACGACGCGCTCGGCGAAGGAGGAAACGCCCAGGTAGTGGTGGAGGGTGCCTCCGTCGCGGCTCCAGCGGCTGGTGCCGTCGAACAGAACGCCGCCGGATGCGATGACGGAGGCAACGGGCTCGCACTGCCACGGCCGGCCGAGTCGGCACTGCCGGCAGGCTCCGCAGCTGGGAACCCACGAGAGCACCACGTGGTCGCCCACCTCCAGGCCGGTCACGTCGGCACCGAGGGCGGTGACGATCCCCGCGCCCTCGTGGCCGAGCACCGCGGGTGCGGGGACTTCCCACTCGCCCTTGAGGACGTGCAGGTCGGAGTGGCAGACGCCGGCCGCGGTGATGGCCACTTCGACTTCTCCGGGGCCGGGGGCGGCCAGTTGGACGTCAGTTATCTCGAGAGGTACTCCCGGGCGGCTGAAGACGGCGGCGCGGACGGTGCGTCCAGGGCGTGGAGGTGTGCTCATGGCGTACTCCAGGGCTGTGGCCGCGGCGAGGGCGGCAGGAGGGCGGAGGACGGGGGCCGGCCGGACCGGCTGATGCAAGTTTAGTGAAACTAAACTTCCTAAGGAGGTTTTACACCGCTAAACTCGCTCGTGGGAAGCCCCACCGCCGCATCCACCGCCCCGTCTCGCCCGGGACCCGGCCGTCCGAAGGAAGCGAGACAGCGTGACGCCCTCCACTCCGCAGTCCCAGGAATCCGAGCAGGACACAGCGGATCCCCGTATGTCCCGGCTCGGCCCCAAGCTGCGCGCCCACCGCCAGCGGCGGGGGCTCACGCTGCAGGCGGTGGCCGTACTCGCGGACGTCACCAAAGGCTTCCTCAGCCTTGTGGAACGCGGCCGCACCACCATTTCGGTACCGACGCTGCTGCGTGTGTGCGAAGCCCTCGACATCTCGGTCGGCTCGCTGTTCGACTACCCGGACGAAGCTGTGGTCCGCAGTGGCCTGGGGGCTCCGCTGGAGATGGGTGGCGAGAAGATCCGCGAATATCTCCTCACACCCGCGACCGAACAACACGTCCAGGTGATGCGTACCATCCTGGATCCCGGTGGCGGCTCCGGCGGTGCCTACACCCTGGATTCCGAGACCGTCTTCGTGGTCGTCGTCCGTGGCAGCCTGCACCTGGCCGTCGACGGCCAGGAGATCCTGCTGGAGGCCGGAGACTCCCACACGTTCTCCGCGCGGTCGGCCCACGCGTGGGACAACCCGGCGGCGGACGAGGCCGAGGTGCTGTGGTCCATCGCCCCGCCCATCCCCGGAGAGCAGTCCCAGCGCGTCCACGACGCCTCCTGAGGCCGGTCACGCTCTCTGTGGGCGGACCGATGTCGCGACTCAACCGCCCCGTCGATCCCACAACCTGACACGACCTCATCGGGAGGCGACAGCCGCCATGGCGGCCGCCGCCCGGTCCTGTCATGCCTCTTGCCGATCAGCGAACCCTCATTCCGCGGCGTCGAACGCGGCGCCCGCACCTCGTGAACAAGGAGTCGAACCCATGAGCAAGCCCATACGTCTGCGCAATTACGTCAACGGCACGTTCACCGATGCGGTGGACGGCCGCACCATCGAAGTGGTCAACCCGGCCACGGGTGAGGTGTACGCCACCGCGCCGCTCTCCGGCCGGGCCGACGTAGACGCCGCCATGGCCGCCGCCGCTGCCGCGTTCGGCACCTGGCGGGACACCACCCCCGCCGAGCGTCAACTGGCCCTGCTGAAGATCGCCGACGCGATCGAGGCCCGCGCGGACGAACTCGTGGCGGTCGAGTCCAGGAACACCGGAAAGCCTCTCGCCCTGACGGCGGCGGACGAGGTGCCCGCCATGGTGGACCAGATCCGGTTCTTCGCGGGCGCCGCCCGAATGCTGGAGGGCAAATCCGCCGGCGAGTACATGGAGGGCATGACCTCCATCGTCCGCCGCGAGCCGGTCGGCGTCTGTGCCCAGGTCGCGCCGTGGAACTACCCGATGATGATGGCCGTGTGGAAGTTCGCCCCGGCGCTCGCCGCGGGCAACACCGTCGTCCTCAAGCCCTCGGACACCACCCCGGACTCGACCTTGCTGCTTGCCGAGATCGTCGGCGAGATCCTTCCGCCGGGCGTCTTCAACGTCGTCTGCGGCGACCGCGAGACGGGCAAGGCGATGGTCGAGCACCCGACCCCCGCCATGGCCTCCATCACCGGCTCCGTACGCGCCGGCATGCAGGTCGCCGAGTCGGCCGCCAAGGACGTCAAGCGCGTCCACCTGGAGCTGGGCGGCAAGGCCCCGGTCGTGGTCTTCGACGATGCCGACATCGCCAAGGCCGTCGAGGACATAGCCCTGGCCGGATACTCGAACGCCGGCCAGGACTGCACCGCCGCCACCCGCGTGCTCGTCCACGAGTCCATCCACGACGAGTTCGTCGCTGCCCTCGCCCTGGCTGCGCGTGAAACGAAGACCGGTCAGCCGGACGACGAGGACGTGCTCTACGGCCCGCTCAACAACGCCAACCAGCTGAAGCAGGTCACCGGCTTCATCGACCGCCTCCCGGCGCACGCCAAGGTTCGGGCCGGCGGCCACCGGGTCGGCGACAAGGGCTACTTCTACGCCCCGACCGTCGTCTCCGGCCTCAAGCAGGACGACGAGATCATCCAGAACGAGGTCTTCGGCCCCGTCATCACCGTCCAGTCCTTCGAGGACGAGGCGCAGGCCCTGGAGTTCGCGAACGGCGTCGAGTACGCCCTCGCCTCCTCCGTCTGGACCAAGGACCACGCGCGCGCCATGCGCATGTCCAAGTCCCTCGACTTCGGCTGCGTGTGGATCAACACCCACATCCCGCTGGTCGCCGAGATGCCCCACGGCGGCTTCAAGAAGTCCGGCTACGGCAAGGACCTCTCCGCCTACGGCTTCGAGGACTACACGCGCATCAAGCACGTCATGACCTCACTGGACGGATAGGTCTCGGCCTTCGGCCTCGCCACTCGCGCGTCTGAGGCGGTGATCACGTTCCGCCTCGGTCACCGCCTCGTTCCCCTCCCGGACACCGTGGTGCAACCTGCACACCTCTCGCCGTCAGGCCGGAGCAGAGAGGTGTGGAGACGCCCCTTCCGCAAGCCGCAGGCTGCACAGTGCAGCAGCGCATCGCCTCGGAACCACCGCGGAGAGGAACGTCATGAACAGGTCGACGCACACACCACAGAGCGCAGACGTCGTCGTCATCGGTGCAGGAGTCTCAGGCCTCACGGCTGCCCGGAGGCTGACGGAGGCGGGTCGCTCGGTGATCGTCATCGAGGCGAACGACAGGGTCGGCGGGCGCACCGTCAACCTCGACGTCGGCGACGGCGTGATCACCGAGGGCGGCGGGCAGTGGGTCGGTCCGGGGCAGGACCGGGTTCTGGCACTCCTGGACGAGCTCGGCATCGAGACCTTCAAGACGTACGTCGAGGGCAAGTCGATCTACCGCCGCAAGGGGAGGACCAAGCTCTACACCGGGACGATCCCGCCACTGGGCCCGGTCGTCCTCGCCGACTACGCCCAGGCGCAGCTGCGTCTGGAGCGCATGGCGGCTTCGGTGCCGCTCGACGCGCCGTGGACCGCCAAGAACGCGCGCAAGTGGGACAACACCACATTCGGTCACTGGATCGACGCCAACACCTTCACCGAAGAGGTCCGCCTGCTGTTCACGCTCGCCTTCAGCGTGACCGACGGGGAGGACCTCCACAGCACCTCGCTGCTCGTCCAGCTCGCTCGCATCGCGGGCTGCGGCGGGATCGACCACCTGGTCAACATCACCGGCGGAGCCCAGGAATCCCGGGTCGTGGGCGGCACCCAGGTCATCTCGCTCCGCATGGCCGAGCAGCTCGGGGACCGCGTTGTCCTGGACTCGCCGGTCTCCGAGATCCACCAAGGCGACCAGGGCGTCCTGGTGAGGTCGGAGCGGATCGACGTACGCGCCGACCGCGTCATCGTCGCCATGGCTCCCTCCGACGCCAACCGCATCCGCTTCACGCCCGACCTGCCCACGCGCCGGGCCATGCTCCAGCGGCGGTGGTGCAACGGAACCGAGAGCAAGATATTCGCGGTCTACGACCGTCCCTTCTGGCGGGAGCGGGGCTTCAGCGGCCAGGCCGTCACGGATCTCCCCGTCGCGAGCTACGTCGTAGACAACTCACCGCCCGACGGCAGCGTGGGCATCCTGCTCACCTTCGTCGGCACGGCAGGGTCCGGCTACGGCCTGCGCTGGACCGACGAGATCCTGGACGACCCCGAGGCACGCCGGGCGGCTTTCCTGGCCGACCTGACCACCCTGTTCGGCCCCGATGCGGCCCGTCCCACCGACTACCTCGAGCAGGACTGGACGCACGAGCCCTGGATCGGCGGCTGCGTGAGCTCGCGTCCCCCGGGCGTACTCACCCAGTACACCGACGCGGACCGCCGGCCGGTCGGGCGGATCCACTGGGCCGGTACGGAGACCGCGGTCCTCAACCAGGGTTACATCGACGGCGCGGTCAGCGCCGGCGAGCGGGCGGCCGAGGAGGTACGGCGCGCGGCGGGTGTGCAGAGTGCACCGTCCGTGGCCGCAAGCCGCCGCATGACGGCGTAGTGGGCGCCGAATCCCCGCGGGCAAGGTTGTCCGTATCGCGAAAGCGAGCCGAACAAAGGGTGAATGTGATGAGTGAATCGAAGAGCGCCCCCGAGGAATTCGACATCGTGATCATCGGTGCCGGCATCTCCGGCATCGGCGCCGCCCGCTACGTGAACGAGGCGTTTCCCCACAAGAAGGTGGTCGTCCTCGAAGGGCGGGCCGACATCGGGGGCACCTGGGACCTGTTCCGATATCCCGGCATCCGCTCGGACTCGGATCTGCACACCTTCGGGTACGAGTTCAAGGCGTGGAAGGACCGGGCCGCCATCGCCGACGCCCCCCTCATCCGGGACTACCTGCACGAGGCCGTGGAGGAGAACCGGCTCGACCGTCTGATCCGGCTCCGGCACCGGGTCGTCTCCGGTCACTGGTCCACTGCGGACGCCGCGTGGACGCTGACCGTGGAGGTCGACGGCGCGGCGGGCGAGGCACCGGTACGCAAGGAGATCAAGACGAACTGGGTCTTCGCCGGTACCGGCTACTACCGCTACGAGGAAGGATTCACACCCCGCTTCGAGGGCCGCGAGGACTTCACCGGCGACATCCTGCACCCGCAGCACTGGCCCGAGGGCTACGACTACGCCGGCAAGAGGGTCGTGGTGATCGGCAGCGGAGCCACGGCGATCACCATCGTCCCGTCGATGGCCACCGGCCCGGGCGCCGCCGCACACGTGACGATGCTGCAGCGCACACCCACCTACGTGCTGCCGGCTCCCCGGGTGGACTCGCTGGCGCTCCTGCTGACCAGGATGTTCGGCGAGCAGCGGGGGTACGCGCTGACCCGGTTCAAGAACATCTGGATGGACCGGGGGATCGTGGTCGGCCTTCGCACGTACCCGCGTGCCGGAAGGGCGTTGATCCGTTACGTCAACAAGAAGTCCCTTCCCGAGGGCTTCGACGTCGACAAGCACTTCAACCCCCCGTACAAGCCGTGGGACCAGCGTCTGTGTCTGGCGCCGGACGGGGACTTCTTCAAGGCGATCAGGGACGGTCACGCCTCGGTGGAGACGGACAAGATCGTCCGTTTCACCGAGAAGGGAATCCTGCTGGCATCCGGCCGCGAACTGGAGGCCGACGTCATCGTCACCGCGACCGGCCTGAACATGCGCGTGCTGGGCGGAATCGACCTCTTCAAGGACGGCGAGCCCATCGACACCTCCAAGTCGATCGCCTATCGCGGCACGCTCATGTCGGGGATTCCCAACTGGGCCATGGCCGTCGGATACACGACCTCGTCATGGACCTTGAAGATCAGCCTCGTCTGCCGATACTTCTGCAGCCTGGTCAAGCACATGGACGCGTTCGGCTACGACACCGCGGTCGCCGTGGCCGAGCCCGGCATGGAGACGCGCCCCGTCATGGACATCAGCGCCGGATACGCGCAGCGGTCCAGCGGCATCATCCCCCGTCAGGGGACGGAGCAGCCCTGGAAGATGGCGCTGTCCTACCCGGAGGACGCCAAGCTGCTGCGCGGGCCGCTGTTCGACGACAGCCTGCGGTTCACCTCGCGCGCCGACCGGCCGTTCCGCGAGCCGGTCGCCCGCGTCGGCGCGTAGGGGAGCGGGTCGATGTCCGAGATGAAGGAAGCCACCACCGCTTCACAGGATCGATTCGTCCGGCTGCCTCACGGCACCCGGCTCTGCTACCGCCTCGACGGCGAGACCGGTGCACCACCTGTCCTGCTGCTCGGCGGACTCGGCGAGGACCTCACCACCTGGTCGTCGCACTTCGTCAGCAGCCTCGCATCCCACGGCCTCCACGTCATTCGCATGGACAACCGCGACTGCGGCCGGTCGACCTTCGCCCAGGACCCTCCGCCGAGCGTCCTGCGCCAGCTCCTGGTAAGGCCCCGCGCCGACGCCTACACGTTGGCCGATCTCGCCACGGACAGCGCCTTGCTGCTGGAGCACCTCGGCGTCGGACCGGCCCACGTGGTGGGGAGATCCATGGGCGGCATGATCGCGCAGTCCATGGCCGCTCGATTCCCCGAGCGTACGAGATCGCTCGTCTCGATCTACTCGACGACCGGTGATCCCCGGGTCGGTCAGCCGGCGGCTTCCACCAAACTGCTCCTGGCGAGCGCCCCGCCCCGCACCCGGGCACAGGCGGTCCGCGCACACCTGAGGCTCACCGCGCATCTGGCCGGGACACGCCATCCGGTCGACGAGGTGGCCGAGGCCGCCCACGCGGTCAGCACCTGGGACAGGACGGCCGGGGACGGTGCCGCCGGTTCGGCTCGCCAGATCCAGGCGATCCAGGCGTCGGGAGACCGGACCGCCGAGTTGGGGACGGTCACCGCCCCGACCCTCGTCATCCACGGAGACCGGGACCCCATGGTCCATCCGACGGGCGGCCACGCCACCGCCATCGCCATCGCGGGCGCGAGGCTGACCGTCGTACCGGGCATGGGCCATCACCTTCCGGACTCGCTGGCGGAACAGGTGATCGCCGAGATCGCCGCCCACATCACGAGCGCACAGCGGACCTCCGACCGGACGCGCTGAAACACGTGCTCCGAGGCCCGGCGGGGCACCGAGACCTCCCCACTCGGTGCGACGCCGGGCTCTCCAGCGTGGTTGGGACAGCCTGACACCGAGCCTGGGGGCGATGGTGCACCATGCACATATGGAACAGACCGGACCCGCTCCGGAAGGAGCACCGGAGAACGAAGAACTGTGGCCCCCGCCGAGAGAAGCGGTGGGTGCGCTGATGCGCTCGGTCGCCGAGCGGCTTCTGGAGACGGCCCCGGGGTTCGTCGACGAGCTGCTGGCGGCCTCGCAGAGAGGCACCCGGTACCGGGCGATCGTTGACGACCCGGTGCTCGCCGAGGGGGACCGGCGCATGAACAAGGCCAGTGCGCTGCACTGGCTCACCGCGAACATGCACAGCCCTGGCCGGCGCGTCCCGCCTCTCGTCGAGCAGGAGACCCTCGTCTTCGCACGCGACCTGGTGCGACGGGGCATGGACATCGACGACCTCGGCTCCTGGCGAGCCGTGCAGAGGGTCGCGTGGCGCCTGTGGATCGACGCCTGCTTCGCCGTCACGGACGACCGGGAGGATCTGCGGGACCTGCTGGAGGTGTCGGAGTACTCGATAGCGGCCTACGTCGACGACTCGATCAGCGCGCTGTCCGCCCGTATCGACGAGGAACGGCAGGACCTGGCCCGCGGTGTGCAGGCCGAACGCCAGGCGACGGTTCAGCTGCTGCTTGAAGGAGCCCCGATCAGCAGAGCGAGGGCGGAGGCACAACTCGGCTATGCCCTGACGGGGGACCACATCGCGGCGATCGTGTGGGTGGACGCCATCGACCGTGCCCGTCGTCTGGAGAACGCGGCGGAGCGGGTGATGCGTGTCTGTGGTGCCCAACGGCGGCTGACGATCGTCGCGAGCACGGCCGCCCTGTGGCTGTGGATGCCCGCCGACCGCACGCCACCCGTGGAGGTCGTCGAGCGCGAGCTGACCGACCTGTCAGGTGTACGGGTGACGCTGGGTCGGCCTGCGAAAGATCTTGAGGGATTCCGTCGCAGCCACCTGGATGCAGCAGCCTCGCAGCGGGTGCTGGCCCGGCTGGGTTCCTCGCGTGCCGTCGCCCGCTACGAGGACGTCCAGCTGGTGTCCGTCCTGACGGCCGATCTGGCGCAGGCGGAGCGGTTCGTGACCGACACGTTGGGGGATCTCGCGACGGCGGACACCCAGCTGCGGGAGACGGTGCTCGCCTATGTGAGTGAACGGTTCAACGCGTCGAGTACCGCCGACCGTCTGTACACCCACCGGAACACCGTCGAACGCCGCCTCGCCCGCGCCGATCAGCTGCTGCCGCTGCCGCTGGCCCAGAACGCGCCCAGCGTCGCGGCCGCGTTGATGCTCGTGCAACTGCGCGACGGGTGATCGCCACGGGCGAGGAGTACGTGCATGGCTTACGTCCGCGGCTCAGCCCTCTCGTCGGCCGCGCCGGTCCGACAGCCTGTCGACGGCCCAGGCGGCCCGCACCGCGGTGGCACTGGAAGCGGGGGAGGGCGAGAACCACGGGCGCCGGCGCCACAGGGTCTGCAGGTCCTCGTGGGGGTCGTCGCCGGCGAGCCGGTCGGCGAGCAGGGCGCCGAGGAAGGCGTCCGGCAGGCCAAACTCGCGGCCGTCGACGAACTCGGCGTCTGCACCGGCTTCGACCAGGATCCCGGCGTTGTGCCGAGACCGCTTCAGCTGCCCCTCGGTGACGGCGGCTATGACGTTCCCCGTGCGCTCGTAGTCGCACTCGATGCCGTGCCGTTCGATCAGCCCGTTCGAGAACTCGACCGATGCGTCGGCGAACCGGATGGCCTTGCGCAGGCGCCGCGGGTGCAGCGCGGCCAGCATCTGGGCATCCCCGGCCAGGGTGTTGGTGAGGTGTCCGGCATTGCGCGAGGCCGCGCCCCACCCGCAGAACCGGCTGTCCAGCAGGGCCACGTCGATGCCCCGCTCGGCCAGCCGCAAGGCGGTGCCCATGCCGAGGTAGCCCCCGCCGACAACCACCACATCGGCGTCGACCTGGCCTTCCAGCGCCGGAGCGTGGTCGGACGGGCGGTCGATCCATCCGCTGAACGACGAGTACTGGATCCCGGCCGTCACCTGCGCGCTCATGCCGCTCCTCCCTTCTCGCCCACGGCCGCCGGATGGCGAACGGCCAGTTGCTCAAGGCCCGCCAGAGACGCGGTGAACTCAGCAGTGAGCATCCCCCTCAGCAGGCGCGCCACGACGGGGTGGAGCGCGAGTGACGAGCCGTAGGTCACGTAGGTGTTCTCCCTGCCGGACGAGTCGATCACCGGCTGGAACCGGAGGAAGGGACGGACCTCGCCGACGCCGGGGAATCCCCGTCCCGTGTACGTCCGCTCGTGGTGGAAGTCGCTGCTCAGCAGCGTCCACCTCGTGATGACCGTCCAGGGGCCGACCACGACGCTCCGCTCCTCGAAGCTCTGGCCCACCTCCAAGATGGAGTCGGCTCGGGTCACCCGCCGCACGTTGTTGACCCACTCTGCGTTGCGGCGCGGGTTGCTGGCGACGTCCCACACCGCTGCCACGGGGACCGGCATCAGCCGGGAGGCGCTGAATTCTCGAAAGGTAGGCATGCCGCAACAGTGCCGAGGGTGCCGAGCCCGCCTCTACGCAGGAGTGCACCGGGGGCCAGCCGGAGGTGCGACAGAGTGCACCGACGTCACTCCGGCGCTGGGCCGGCGCCGGTCGCCAGACCACCGACCAGGTCCGCGACGAGGCTCGCGGCCTGCCCCCGGGCCTGCTCCGGGTCGTCGGACTCGGAGATGGTGAGCGCCAGTTCGGTCAGCGCGCCGTAGAACGCTCCGGCGATCAGGTCCGCCGGGTAGGAACGGACCCGGCCGGCCGCGAGTGCCGCGTCGACGATGCCGAGGAGCGTGCCGCCGAGGTGGCGCTGGTCCAGCTCCCGCCAGCGCGCCCAGCCCAGGGCGATGGGGCCCTGCTGGAGCACGATGTGCCGGTAGGTGGGTTCGGTGCTGACGTCGAGGAGCGTGCGGACGGCTCGGTCGGCGCGTTCCAGCGGGTCGGTGAGGTCGGCGACCGCCGCTCCGATGCGCTCGGTCGCCTGGCGCTCCAGCTCTTCGAAGACGGCCTCGAAGAGTCCGGGCTTGCCGTTGAAGTGGTGGTAGAGCGCACCGCGGGTCAGCCCGGCCGTACGCACGAGCTCCTCGGCCGAGACGGCCGAGAAGTCCCGTTCGGCGAAGAGGCGCAGCCCCGTGTCGAGCAGAACCCGTCGGGTGTTCTCCGCGTACTTGTCTCGCAGCTTTTCCACCCGCCATGGATATCACATACACTCTGCATGTCAGATGCGTTGCGTATGTGCGGTGAGCGCTGCCCGCCTGCGCCTGCGTGTCGCTCTTCCCTATCTCCGGAGTCACTCATGGCTGTCCTCCTGTACCGGTTGGGGCGCAGTGCCCACGAACACCGAAACCTCGTCCTCGGCATGTGGCTGGCCGTGCTGGCCACTCTCATCGCCTGCGTGGGAGTCTCCGGAGGCAGTACCGACGACCGCTTCTCCGTGCCCGGGACCGAGTCGCAGCGGGCCCTGGACGACCTCCGCGAGACGCTGCCCGAAGCCGTCGGAGCGAACGCGCAGGTCGTGTTCTCCGCACCCGAAGGCCAAAGGATCACCAATCCCCGATACGGCGAAGCCCTCGCCGAAGCCACGGCTGCGGCGCAGAATGCGCCTCAGGTCAGCGCCGCGGTCGACCCCCTCACCTCCGGCGCGGTGTCGCCCGACGGGAGCACGGCGATCGTCCAGGTGCTGTACCCGGTCGAGTACGTCGATGTCGACGACTCGTCAGTCGAGGCGATCGAGGCCATTGCGGAGAGGGGCGAACGCGACGGGCTGGAGACCTCGGTCGGCGGCACCGTCTACTCCAGCTCGGGCATCCACATCGGACCCTCGGAGATCGTCGGCGTCGGCGTCGCGGTGATCGTCCTCGTGGTCACCTTCGGCTCCCTGCTCGCCGCCGGCATGTCGCTGGCGTCCGCCCTGGTCGGTGTCGGTGTGGGGCTGACCGGACTGCTCGCCCTGATGCCTCTGCTGGACATCTCCTCGACGGCCCTCACCCTCGCCCTCATGCTGGGCCTCGCCGTCGGCATCGACTACGTGCTGTTCATCCTGGCCCGGCACCGACAGCAGCTGGCGCGGGGCACCGATCCCCAGGAGTCCATCGCCCTGGCCGTGGGAACGGCCGGCAGCGCCGTCGTGTTCGCCGGCAGCACCGTGATCATCGCGCTCGCCGCCCTGAGCGTCATCGGCATCCCGTTCCTGACCACCATGGGCCTGGGCGCCGCGGGAGCCGTCCTCATCTCCGTCCTCGCGGCGATCACCCTGACTCCCGCCCTGGCGGGCTACGCGGGCACTCGCCTGGCACCCGGGCCCGGCAGCCCCGCCGCCCGGAGGGCCGCCGACGCGGACAAGGGCAAGCCCACCCTGGGCACCCGCTGGATCCGCACCGCCGTCAAGAAGCCCTTGATCACAGTCCTCGTCGTCGCGGGCGCCCTCGCGGCGATGGCGCTGCCGGCCGCCGACCTGCGCCTGGCCCTGCCCGACAACGGCTCGGCCCCGACCGGATCCACCGAACGCATCGCGTACGACAAGGTGAGCGACAAGTTCGGCCCGGGATTCAACGGCCCCCTGCTCGTCCTCGTCGATGCCCGGGCCGAGGTGGGCGCGAAGACCGGGGCGGAGGTGGCTCAGCGACTGCAAGGCGTGAAGGGGGTCGCGGCCGTACTGCCGCCCGAGCCCACCCGCGACCCGGCGCAGTCCGTCGTACAGGTGATCCCGGCGAGCGGCCCGGACAGCACCGGGACCGAGCGGCTGGTCCGGGACATCCGGGAGGCCGCGTCCGGCATCGAGAACTCGACCGACGCCTCCCTCGCCGTCACCGGCACCACCGCCGTCACCATCGACCTGTCCAACCGCCTCAGCGACTCGCTGGTGCCGTTCGTCCTGATCGTCGTCGGACTGAGCCTGATCCTGCTGACGGTCGTCTTCCGCTCGCTGCTCATCCCGGTGAAGGCCGCCTTCGGATTCCTGCTCTCGGTGGCCGCTTCACTCGGCGCCGTGGTGGCGGTCTTCCAGTGGGGCTGGCTCGCCGACCTGATCGGCGTCCCGCACACCGGACCGGTCGTCAGCTTCCTGCCCATCATTCTCATCGGCGTCCTGTTCGGTCTCGCGATGGACTACGAGGTGTTCCTGGTCTCCGGCATACGGGAGGAGTGGGTCCACACGGGCCGGGCGCGCCGGTCGGTGGTCGACGGCGCACGGCACAGCGTGCGGGTCGTCACCGCGGCGGCACTGATCATGTTCACCGTCTTCGCCGGGTTCGTGCCCCTGGACGACGCCCTGATCAAGCCGATCGCCTTCGCCCTGGCCGTGGGCGTGGTCATCGACGCCTTCGCCGTCCGCCTCACCCTCGTGCCCGCCGTCCTCGCGCTGGCCGGCCGGTACGCCTGGTGGCTGCCGAAGGACCTCGACCGGCTTCTGCCCGACCTCGATGTGGAAGGAACGACCCTGCAGAAGCGCCCGGCCGGCAAACACGCGAAGCCCCGCGAGCACGTCTGAGGCAAGCAGCCGGCAGCCGCCGCCGTCGCTCGACGGTGGCGGCTGCCGACAAGTGGATCGAGACCGCCACGGGCTGACGGCTCAGCGGCTACTCGGAGCCTGCGAGCGTGGTTCTGATCTCGCCTCCCGTCAGGGCGCGGCACTCGGCGTCCTCGACATCGCGTGCGGAACCCTTCGACGACGTCCTGCTGCCGATCCACCCGAGGAAGAAGGCAGCGGGGACAGAGACCAGCCCCGGGTTCTGCAGCGGGTACCAGTCGAACTCCGCGTCAGGCCACACCGCGTAGGGAGTCCCGGAGACCGTGGGAGAGAAGACCGTCAGCGCGACACACAGAAACAGTCCGCCGTAGGCGGACCACAGGAGACCACGACGGTTGAACCCGCGCCAGAGGAAGGAGAGGACCAGCACGGGAAAGATACAGGTGGCGGCCACGCACGTGGCGAAGGTGACCAGGAACTCGACGGGGTACCGATGGGTGGCGGCGGCCAGCGAGAGGCCCGCCAGACACAGGACGGCAACCCCCAGCCGCAGCGCCCGTACCTCTCCCGCGCTCGTGTCCGAACGCCCCGCCCGGACGGCCATCGGAGCGAACACGTCGTGGGCGAAGGAGACCGCGGCGGCGAAAGCGACACTCGTCACGGTCGTGAGCACCGCCAGGAAGATGACACAGGCAACGACGGTGATGAGCACGGTGCGCGAGGTGGAGTGATCGGGGAGCACGCCGGCGGCCAGCAGGATCGGAGACGCCTGCCCCATGGCATCGACGGCACGGATGTCGTCGCTGCCCACCACAGCCGCCGCGGCGAAGCCGGTCGTCGTCAGCAGCAGGACGAAGAGGCCCACCAGCCCCGTGGCGACGCTGACGGAACGGCGAGCAGCGCGTCCCGTCCGCGATGCGCTGACACGCAGGATCAGGTAGGGCGTCACGGCGGTGCCCAGGATGACGACCACGTGTCCGCTCAACGTGTTGAGCGGCTCCAGGTCCGTCGAGAAGGCCCAGAGCCCGGGCTCCAGGTAGGCGTCAGGAGCCACGCTGTTGCCCACTGCGGCCGACAGCAGCGCATCGGGGCTCCAGTCGAACTTCTCGAGGGCCAGGAACGTGACCGCTGCCAGCGTCAGCAGGGTGAGAGGCACCTTCACGACCTGCATGAAGCTCGTGCCCCGGAGATCACCCACCGCGGCGAAGCATGTGACCAGACACCCCAGCAGTACCGTGCAGAGCACCTGGACATGGCTGGCCGACATGCCGAGCAGAAGCGCGGTGCTGACCCCGGCTGCCCGTAGCTGGATCATGATCAAGGGGAGCGTGACGGTCAACGTGATCACGGCTGCGGCGATGCGAGGAGCCGTTCCCCAGGCGCGCAGGTTGAACAGGTCGCCGAGCGTGTATCGGCCACTGTCGCGGATCTTCTGGGCGAGCAGCAGCAGGATGCCGACGGTGATGAGGCCGTCTATGGCGGCGGTGTACCCGTCGTATCCGAACAGAGCGATGGCCCCCGGGACGGTCATCAGAGTGATGACCGAGATCTGCTCGCCCGCCATGGCGAACCCGTTGAACCGGGGGGAGAGCGATCGGCCGGCCAGGTAGAGCCTCTCCGGTTCGTCCTCTTTGGTGGTGAGGGTGATGAGCCACAGGAGGGACAAGCCGATGAAGACGAGGAAGGCCATGATCACGGGGGCTCTTGCGTCCGCGCCGATCGAGGCGGCCATTCCCGGGCTCAGAGCGTGAGGGCTCATCGACCCACCGCCGATGGATTGTCGGCGCTGAATGCGTCGAACGTTGTGGCGGCGCCGGGGCGGCTTGGGAGCAGGGACTCCTCGTGGGGATCGCACTCACGCGTGGATCGAGTCTCGTACCGCCAGGCGGTGGCGACGAGGAGGCCGCACTGCAGCAGACCCCACAGCAGGCCGAGAGTGACCTGTCCGTATACGGGTGTTGCGGGTACGTCGGTGAAGGTGGACAGGTAGACGCCCGCAGCGAGGGGGACACCGTTGGCGGTCAGAAAGTCACGCTGCAAGCGCTTCGCGTGCGCGCGGGACCGCGCGGCGTGCTGAAACCGCCCGTCGTCCATCGACGATCCCTGTGCCCCGGAGGGCACAGGCGCGGGCAGGGGGGACTGAGGGGACACGGAACCTCCGGGGTTGGGAGCAGGCCGCGGGACGAGCCTTGACGCAGGGTTCGGGGCGTGGGTGTGGAGCAGTCAGGTTCCGCGCGGATCATCGACATCAAGGAGCCCGTCCGCTCAGGGGCAGGGGACGTGTGAACCCTTGTACGGCCCTGGCAGTGCATGGTCGGCTCGGCCGGCGACGGCCGAACGATGAGCGCTCAGGCGAGTGCCTGACGACAGTCGCGCATGGATAGAACGTGAGTGCCGGGGGCTGGGCGCACGTGCGCCTTCCGCGGCGGCGCCTCAGTTTTCGGCCGGAGCGACGTCGCCGCCAGGTGCATCCTTCACCTGGTGAGGGCGGAACTCAGGGCGACTTGGCGTGGAAGCGTGCCACACCCGGGCGGGATTGTGGGCCCAGGCCACCAAGGCCGAAGAGTCGTCGACCGGATCCTTCGGACGCCGGCCCGTGGCCAGGCGAGGCAATGCCACGAGTCGACACCTCCCCGGTCGACACTCCTTCCCCAGCGAGGAGTTGGAGAGTCGTCATGTCGGAACCCGACACCGCCCGGCTACGCACTATCGCGAGTTCGGCGCCGATCGACGAGATCCTCGGCATCTTCCGTGAGGACGGCGGGGTCATCATCCAGGGGTTGCTCGACCGAGACCAGGTCGATCGGCTCAACAGGGAGATCGAGCCGGCCATACGGGATTTGAGCCCCGGTTCGAGGCACGACGACGAGCTCGCGGCGGAATTCCACGGACGGAACACCAAGCGGCTCACGAACCTTGTCACGCGCAGCGAAACCTTCGGACGCGAGGTGGTCGACCACGACCTCGTGCATGCCCTGGCGGACGCCGTGTTCCTTGAGGAGTCCGGCACGTACTGGATGACCACGGCCCAAGTGATCGAGATCGGTCCGGGCAACGCGGCGCAGATCCTCCACCGCGACCTCGAGAACTGGTACCCGTTCGTCGGCATGGGGCCCGCAGGCCCGGAGGCGGCCGTCAACTTCCTCATCGCCCTGAGCGAGTTCACCGACGAGAACGGTGCGACCCGCGTCATCCCGGGAAGTCACACCTGGTCCGACTTCGAGGACCGAGGGACTCCCGACCAGACGGTTCCCGCCGAGATGAGGCCCGGCGATGCCCTGTTCTTCAGCGGAAAGACCGCCCACGGCGGTGGGGCCAACGTCACGAAGGACGAGTACCGGCGAGCGGTCTCCTTCGCGCTCAACCCCGGCTTCCTGGTGGGCGAGGAGGCCTACCCCTTCCTGGTCGACCGGGAACGGGCGAGGACCCTCTCCCCGAGAGTCCAGGGCCTCATCGGCTTCCGCTCGCAGTACCCGAAGGGCTCACCCGGACTCTGGCAGGTCGACTACGGGGAGCTCGCGGACTACTTGGGACTCTGACGTCCGCGCTCCGTTCAACGTCAAGCCGGTCCAGTGCCAAGTGATCGGTGGTGAGCACTGAGCACGGTGATGTCCTCGACGTCGGACGTCAGGACGGTGACGCGGCCTGGTGGGGCGAGGGCGGCAGCGCAGAGCATGGCGTCGATGGCGTACTTGTGTGGCGGGCAGCGTCCAACCGGTGTGCAGGAGTGCCCCCGGTCACCGCCGCGGCGGCGGGTGTGGGTGCGGCGACGAGGTCTCTCTCTCCCCCCCCCGCCGGCGGAGGGGCCGGTTGTCCAGGCCGCTCGGTCGAGGGAGGCGTCGGTAAAGGCACGAAAGCCCAGGTGAGGTCACATATCGCCTGACCGGGGCGATGTTCCTCACAAACATCGTTCGGTACGTCCGGGTGTACAGTCGAGGCCGCCCTTGACCTGCAGGAAGCAGGCAGGGAGCCGTCTTCGAGGAGTCCACAGTGCTGCGCACTCTGTTCAAGTCCAAGATCCACCGGGCCACCGTGACCCAGGCCGACCTGCACTACGTCGGCTCGGTCACGGTCGACGCCGATCTGATGGAGGCGGCCGACCTCCTGCCCGGCGAGCTCGTGCACATCGTCGACATCGACAACGGCGCCCGCCTCGAGACCTATGTCATCGAGGGGGAGCGCGGTTCGGGTGTCATCGGGATCAACGGCGCCGCCGCCCATCTCGTACACCCCGGCGACCTCGTCATCCTCATCAGCTACGCGCAGGTCGAGAACGCCGAGGCCCGGACGTTCGTGCCGCGCGTCGTGCACGTCGACGCCGACAACCGCATCGTGGAGCTGGGGACCGACGCCTCCGCGCCCGTCCCCGGGAGCGACACGGTGCGCGGCCCGCACGCCGTGCCCGCGCCCGCCGCCGCGCACATCTGACCGATCCACGCCGAGGGAGCGCCGCCGCATGGCCGAGCCTGAGATCCGTGACGACCGGGCGAACGGACGCCTGGAGGCCTTCGAGGACGGCACCTCCGTCGGTGTCGTCGTCTACTTCGTGCTGACCGCCGAGCCCCACGCCCTCGTCGCCGTGCACACGGTCGTCGAGGACGGCCACGAGGGCAAGGGCATCGCGGGGGCGCTCGTGCGCGAGTTCTACGCGATCGCCGCACGGGAGGGTGTTCCCGTCGTGCCGCTCTGCCCGTACGCCGCCGCCTGGGCCGAGCGTCACCCGGACGAGGCGCCGGTCGCCCCGTCCGAGGTGGTCGGCGCGGCGAAGCTCCAGCTGAAGGCCTCCCCGGGCCTGTGGTGACCACGACCGGCACCCTGGTCCTGCTGCACACCTCGCCGGTCCACGTCCCCGTGTTCGACGGGCTCCGCGACCGGCACCACCCCGGGCTCGTCCTGCGGCACCTCGTCGACGAGGAGTTGCTGGCACGTGCCCGGGCGGCGGGGCCCGAGGCGGTCGCCGGGGCGGTGACCGCGGCGCTCGCGGGGGCCGTCGCGGACGGCGCCGAGGCCGTGCTCTGCACCTGCTCCACGATCGGCGGGATCGCCGAGCGGCAGGCGGGCACCCTCGGCGTGCCCGTGCTCCGGGTGGACCGGCCGATGGCCGCCGAGGCCGCCCGGTACCGCCGGATCGTCGTCGTGGCGGCGCTGCGCTCCACCCTCGAACCCACCGTCGCCCTCATCGCCGAGGAGGCGGGACCGGAGACACCGCGCATCGACACCGTCGTGGTGGAGGGGGCCTGGGCGCTGTTCGAGGCGGGGGACCGGGACGGCTACCTCGACGCCGTGGCGGCGGCCGTGGACGGCGTGCCTCCTGCGGAGGACGGAGTCGTCGTCCTCGCACAGGCGTCCATGGCCGACGCCGTCGACCGGACGACCACCTCGCGTCCGGTCCTGGCGAGTCCACGCCTCGGACTCGCCGCCGCGGCCGGCGCGGTGTCCGGTCCGCGCGGCGCGGCCGGCGACTGACCCGAAGGACGGGGCCCGGCGGGCGCGGCGCCGCCCGCCGGGCCACCCTGGGGAGGGAGGAACCCGTCGACCGAGAGGTCCGTGATGACCCACCCGTACCCCGATCCGCTGCCCCCCTCGCCCATTCCGCCGCCGGTTCCCACACCGCCGCCGGTTCCCCCGCCGAACCCGGTCCCCGTCCCTCCGGACCCCGATCCGAGCCCGGCGCCGCAGCCCGGCGGACCCGTACCGGAACCCGAGCCTCAGCCCCAGCCGGGCCCCGCCGGTCGCCGTCCGGCGTCAACGGGAAGGTGACATACGGGCCTTGGGCTTTGACGAATCCCTTGTCACGGAGCGTGCGCCACCCCTAACTTGGACGGCTGCTGCTGTGTTCAAGGGGGGCCCATGGCCGTACGCGGACGTCACCGCCGCCACCAGCCGAGCCGGATCAACCGTGCCTCGCTCACCGTCACCGCGGGAGGCGCCGGAATGGCGCTTCCCTTCATCGGCGCGGGCACCGTTCACGCCGCCTCGCTGGATGTCTGGGAGAAGGTCGCGTCCTGCGAGTCGACCTCCAACTGGCACATCAACACGGGCAACGGCTACTTCGGCGGTCTGCAGTTCAGCCAGTCCACCTGGGAGGCCTACGGAGGCACGCACTACGCGCCGCGCGCCGACCTCGCCTCCAAGGACCAGCAGATCGCGATCGCCGAGCGGGTCCTGAAGGGCCAGGGGCCCGGCGCGTGGCCGTCCTGCGGCCCCGGCGCGGGCCTCGCCCGGGGCGGAGACGCCCCGGACCTCTCGCCCGATACGACGACCACGAAGGCGTCCCGAGGCGGGAACGCGCCCAGCACCGCCTCCCTGCCCGGCCAGCGCGCGTTATCCGAGCGGCCGGCCAGGAACGTCGGCCCGACCGCCGTCCCCACCGTCCGTGAGATGTACACGGTGACGCCCGGCGACTCCCTGTCGAAGATCGCCCGCGACGAGCGGGTCCAGGGCGGCTGGAAGCGCCTGTACGACGCGAACCGGCCCGTCGTCGGCGACGACCCCGACCTCATCCATCCCGGCCAGCGCCTGACCCTGCGCATCGCCGCCCCGAAGAAGCCCCCGACGAAGGCGCCCTCGACGAAGGCGCCCTCGGTGAAGGCACCCTCGGCGAAGCCGGTCGCGAAGCCGATCGCGAAGCCGGTCGCCCAGCAGCCCGTGGCGAAGCCGGGGACCAAGCCCGTCGCGAAGTCCGCGGCCAAGCCGCCGGTGAAGCAGGTGTCCAAGCCCGTCACGAAGCCCGCGGCCAAGCCGCCGGTGAAGCAGGTGTCCAAGCCGGTCACGAAGCCTGCGGCCAAGCCGCCGGTGAAGCAGGTGTCCAAGCCCGTCACGAAACCCGCTCCCCGGCCCGCCTCCAAGCCGCGGCCGGCCGCCGCTGCGGAGGACCGCTACTCCGCCCCCGTCTCCGCCGACATCGGCACCCGCTACGGCAAGCCCGGTTCCTCCTGGTCCAGCGGCTATCACACCGGCGTCGACTTCCCCGTGCCCACCGGCACCTCCGTCAAGGCCGTGGCGGGGGGACGGATCGTCTCCGCCGGGTGGGGAGGCGCGTACGGCTACCAGATCGTGCTCCGCCACGACGACGGCCGCTACAGCCAGTACGCCCATCTCTCCGCGCTCGCCGTCCGCGAGGGCCAGCGGGTCACCGCCGGCCAGCGCATCGGCCGCTCAGGATCGACCGGCAACAGCTCGGGACCGCACCTGCACTTCGAGGTACGGACGGGTCCCGGGTACGGCTCCGACATCGACCCCCTGGCCTACCTCAGGGCGCGCGGGGTCTCCCTCTGACCCCGCCGCTGGTCCGGAGTCCGGCGCACGCCCCTGACCCGACGCCGGGAGCGAGGCGGCCGGCTCCGTCATCCGGTCCAGCGTGAGCTGGATCAGGCCGCCCGCGGCCACCGCGCCGCTGATCAGCGCGGCGACGGTGCCCGCCGTGCCGTAGCGGAAGCTCTCGCCGAACAGGGTCAGGCCCACGGCCGCGGCCACCACCGGGTTGACCACCGTGACCGTGGCCAGCGGGGCCGCGAGCCCCGCGCCCCGGTACGAGGCCTGGGACAGCAGCAGCCCGGTCACGGCGAGCGCCGAGAGCACGAGGAGCGCGGTCCACTCGGCGAGCGGCGCGCCGGGCGTCCACTCCTCCGCCACCGACTTCGTGAAGACCGAGGCGATGCCGAAGGCGACACCCGCGGCGGCGGCCAGGACGACGCTGCGCAGCACCGACCTGCCCACCAGGTGCGCGGCCGCGAACAGCACGGCGACCACCGCGAAGGTGCAGCCCGCGAGCAGCCACCGGTCGCCGTCGGACAGGGACCGGGCCTCGGCACCGCTCGTCAGACTGAGCAGCCCGGCGAGACCGACCGTGGCCATCACGGCGCCGCGCCAGGCCCGGGATCCGGCCCTGCGGCCGACGAACAGCGCCGCCATGGGCAGCGCGAACACGATCGTGAGCGCACCCAGCGGCTGGACCAGGCTGAGCGGTCCGTACGCGAGGGCGGCGACGTGCAGGGTCGCGCCGACGCCGTTGAGCAGGACGGAGCCCCACCAGGCCGGGCTGCGCAGCGGCGCGTAGCGCGGACCTGCGGCGGAGGCCGCGACCCGCTCCTGCACGATCGCCGCGGCCGCGTAGGCGACCGCCGAGACCAGGGCCAGGAGGACGGACAGCAGGAGGGGACTCATACCTTCCACGATCTCTCTTCGCGGCCGATCGCGTCGTCGTACCAGGGGACGTCTTCGCGGGTACACCTGGCGCAGTACATGGGCCCGACGTACGCCTGGAGATGTACACCCGTGCAGGTCAGAACGGGTGCAAAGCGACTTTTTCGAGTCGTTGGGGGCGCTCGCGGAGAGGCGCTACGGTGGTCGGAAATCATCGGATCCGGACCCACGGGACCGACCGGCCGACAGAACCAGGGGGAGCTCGGGGTGGATCTCGGCGAGAGCAGTTCGGTGGGCGGATTCTTCGCCCTGCGCACCGGCGCGCCGGTGGCCGGCGGAGCACACCGGCCGCTCGCGCGCCTGTACGCGGGCGACGACGGGCCCCTCCACGCGCGCGTGGACCGGGTCGCCGCCCGGCTGGGCGCCCCCGAGCGGCGCGTCGGGGCGTCCGTCGCCCACCTCGGGCTGGCCGCCCGGCTCTGGTCGACCGCCCTCGGGCCGGCCGCCCTGTACGGCCGTCTCCCCGCCCTCGACCCCGCGGAGCTGTACTGGGACGGGGCCCTCACCTCGCCCGACGACCTGTGGTGGGCCGGCTCCGACACCCGCCCCGGGACCGTCGACGAGATCCGCGCGGCCGTCCAGGAGGCCCACCTCGTGCCGCTCCACGCGGCCCTCCGCCGTGACGGGCACATCTCCCCGCGCCTGCTCTGGGGCAACGCGGGCTCCGCCCTGGCCGGAGCCCTGCGCGAGCTGACCCGCTGGGCGCACGCCCACGGCCGCCCGGAGGCCGCCGCACGGGCCGCCGACCTGGTCTCCGGACTCCTCGACCACCCCGACCTCGCGGGCACGGTCCGCGGCCCCCGGCTGCGCCGCGCCAGTTGCTGCCTCTACTACCGCTGCCCCGGCGCGGGACTGTGCGGCGACTGTGTCTTCGACCACGCCCCCCGAACGGGTTTGGAGGGGCGGCCCCCCGCTCCGTAAAGTTGGCGGGGTTGCCGTCTTCCGATCCCACGGACGGTGACTGCCCACGAACGGTGACGTACGAGCGAACGAGGAACCCGAAGGCCATGACGGTGACCGAAGAAAACCAGGACTACGGGCCGGGCATCGACCCCGATCGCCTGGCCGTCTGCCTCGGCGTCCTCGACGAGCTCGACAAGCTGGACGTCGACCACCCGGACGCCATCCGCGTCCGGCGCGCCACCGCCGGGATCTACCGGACCGTGAAGCAGCGCCGACGCCAGGAGCGCCGGGCGTTCAAGACCGCCAACGACAAGGCGGTCACCGAGGCCACGGCCACCGGCTCCGCGCAGCGCATCGACGACGAGACCGAGGGCATCCTGCCCTCCTCCGTCACTGAGGAAGGCCGGATCGCGGGGATACTCCAGCGTCCGCGCTCCTGCTACGTCTGCAAGACGCGGTTCGTCGAGGTCGACTACTTCTACCACCAGCTCTGCCAGCCCTGCGCCGCGGAGAACCGGGCCAGGCGCGAGGCCCGCGCCGACCTCACGGGCAAGCGCGCCCTGCTCACCGGCGGCCGGGCGAAGATCGGCATGTACATTGCGCTGCGGCTGCTGCGCGACGGCGCCCACACCACCATCACCACCCGCTTCCCCAAGGACGCCATCCGCCGCTTCAAGGCGATGGAGGACTCGGCCGACTGGATGCACCGCCTCGAAGTCGTCGGCATCGATCTGCGCGACCCGGCCCAGGCCGTGGCGCTCGCCGACCAGATGACCGAGGCCGGGCCGCTGGACATCCTCATCAACAACGCGACGCAGACCGTGCGCCGCCTGCCGTCCGCGTACGCCGCCCTGGTCGAGGGCGAGAACGCCGCGCTGCCGGCCGGCGAGCTGCCCGCCCACCATGTGATCGGCGCCTTCAACTCCGGCGCGGTCGGCGAGCTCGTCGGATCGTCCGAGCTTCCCGCCGGCGTGCGTGACCTGGAAGCCCAGCAGGTCGCCGACCTCGCGCTCGTCGCGGGGAACGCGACCATCGCCAAGCACCTCGACGGCACCGCCATCGACGCGGGCGGTCTGGTCCCGGACGTCGTCGACTCCAACACCTGGGTGCAGAGCATCGAGCAGATCTCCCCGGTGGAGCTCCTCGAGACCCAGCTGTGCAACTACACGGCGCCGTTCATCCTCATCAGCAAGCTGCGTCCGGTGATGGCCGAGGCGGCGAAGAAGGCCGCCAGCGGCCGTTCCTACGTCGTGAACGTCTCCGCCATGGAGGGCGTCTTCAGCCGCGGCTACAAGGGCGCGGGCCACCCGAACACCAACGCCGCCAAGGCCGCGATGAACATGGTGACGCGGACCAGCGGTGAGGAGATGTTCAAGACCGACGGCATCCTCATGACCTCGGTCGACACCGGCTGGATCACCGACGAGCGTCCCCACTTCGACAAGCTGCGCCTGGCCGAGGCCGGCTTCCACGCCCCGCTCGACCTGGTCGACGGCGCGGCCCGGGTCTACGACCCGATCGTGCGCGGCGAGGACGGCGTGGACCTCTACGGCTGCTTCCTGAAGGACTACGCCCCCGCGAACTGGTAGAAACCGTCCGCGATCGGACGTACAAGCGGTTTCCGCTGTTCCGGCAAGAGCGCCTCACCGGCCAGGTGGGGCGCTCTTTCGGCTTGGTTCACCCGATTGCGTCACAGTTCGGAGCCCGGTAGAGCGCAGGCGTGCTCATTTGGTTACTGTGGGGTCCACGGTCGGCCACCGAGGAGACACACCGTCCTCACGGTCTTCCAGGGACAGGCCTGCCACCAAGGCCGCGGTCCCGCCCGACAACGGCGCCACCGCGACCGACCGGCACCTGTCCTACCTACGCGACACAGAGGAGTGCGCGGTGACACCAGAACTGACGAAGCAGGAATCGCGACCGGCCGAACCCAACGACCGGACGCGCAGGAACGGCGAGCTGGGGAGCCTCGACGTGTGGGCCCACGCGGCCCCGATCCGGCTCGCGGGCTACGAGGACGACCTCGCGGAGCCCCACATCCTGCCCAGCATCGACTGATCCCCGCTTCACCCCCGGTGCCCCCGGCCGTTCGCGGCCCGGGGCACCGGTGCGTTCAGCGGCCGCGCACCGGTTCCCGCAGCCGGGTCGGCGGCAGGTACTCGCGCACGAGCGTCCGGTGCCACCAGGCCCCGGTCGCGCGCAGCTCGCGCCAGCTCGTGTAGCGGTACCGGTAGAGCCGGGCGCGGACGAACGCCGGTGGCGCGTCGGGGAACGGGTTGTGCCCCAGCAGCTTCAGGGTGTCCCGGTCGCCGTCGAGCAGCCGCTCGACGAACGGGCCGAACCAGTCGCGCGCGTACCCCGGGCTGAGCGCCGCGAACCACATCAGCCAGTCGAGCCGCAGGTGGTACGGGGCGAACTGCCGGGGCAGCCGGCGTGGATCGCCGGGCTTGCCCTTGAAGCCGTACTCCCGCCACACCGTGCCCGCGTGCGGCACCGGGTCGTCGGTGCCCTCGACCACGATCTCGTCCCTGATCCGCCCGACCGTGCCGAACGCTCCGTACGTGTTGACCAGGTGGTACGGGTCGTACGAGCGGTTCATGGCCTGGTTCCGGGAGAGCAGGTTGCGCACCGGGCGGTAGCTCCTGACCAGGACGAACGCGGTGACCGCGACGACCAGGACCACGTACCAGAGCGGCGGATCCGGCTGGGGGTGCTCGCCGGTGACGGGGGAGGCGTCCACGACCGAGAGCGCGAGCACGATGGTGATCCAGTTCAGCCAGGCGAAGTTGCCGGACAGCACCAGCCACAGCTGGGTCGCGATCATCAGACCGGCCGCGACCGTGGCCACCGGCTGCGGGGTGAACAGCAGGAACGGCACGAAGAGCTGGACGACGTGGTTGGCCGCCACCTCCACCCGGTGCAGCGGGCGCGGCAGGTGGTGGAAGAACCAGCTCAGCGGTCCGGGCATCGGCTGGGTCTCGTGGTGGTGGTAGAGGCAGGTCAGATTCCGCCAGCACGGGTCGCCGCGGATCTTGATGAGCCCGGCGCCGAACTCGACGCGGAAGAGCAGCCAGCGCAGCAGGAAGAGCACGAGGACCGGCGGCCCGGTGTCGTCGTTGCCGAGGAAGACCGCCAGGAACCCGGTCTCCAGGAGCAGCGACTCCCAGCCGAAGGCGTACCAGGTCTGGCCGACGTTCACGATCGACAGGTACAGCGCCCAGAGGACCAGCCACAGCAGCATCGACACCGGCAGCGGCACCGCGTCCCCGGCGCCCGCGAGCAGGGCGAGGGCGAGCGCGGCGCCGGACCAGGCGACGGCCGCGAAGAGGCGGTCGGAGTACCGCCAGTGGAAGAGCGACGGAGTGTGCCGCGGCCGGGTCCCGCGCACGTGGTCCGGTACGGGGAGCATGCCTCGCTCTCCGATCAGCGCCCGGAACTGCAGGGCCGCCGAAAGGAACGCCACGCAGTACAGCCCGGCGAGGCCCCGCTGGAAGACGATCCGGCCCAGCCAGTGGTCGGGTGCGGTGAACCACTCCATCGCTTCCAGTATCGGCCCGGGATCACGTCCTGACGAGGCGCCGCAGGGTCCGGCCCAGCTGACGCGCGTACGCCCGCTGGAGGAGGGGGACCACGGGGCCGCCGAGCCGGGTGTACCAGGCGGCGGGGCGGCTGAACGCGGTGACCGCGAACCGGACCGTGCCGTCCGCCTCCAGGTGGACCATGAAGGACTCCTCGCCGCACTCGGGGTGCCCGGTGAGGGTTCCGTAGGCGAAGCCGATGCGCCGTTCCTCGTACGCCGTCCAGATCACCGAGCAGGGGGCGCCCAGCCGGAGCGGGCCGAGGCCCGCCGATACCTCGACGGTCACGCCGGGCGCGGCACGGTCGGAGTCGGCGAGGAGGCGCGCCCCGGTCGCGCGGTGCATCCGCCAGGTGGTGACGGCGGCTCCGGCGGCCTCGAAGGCGGCCCGGCCGTGGCCGACGACCGCGCTGTACCGCAGGTGGTGGTAGCCCTCGGGGAGGGCGGCAGGGGTGCGGGTGGCGGCGACCTCGCGGTAGCTGAGGGTCGGGCGGGGACGGTCGGGCCGGGACAGGCTGCTCATGAGGCGGGTCATGCCGGAAGCTCCGTTCGCGGGTGAGCCATGGGATGGGCGGGGTTCGTGGGGGCTGAGGGGGCGGGGAGGTGTGGCGAAGCCGGGTGCGGCGCCGAGGGGGCCGGCCGGAGGCGGCGGTGGGCGAGCAGCGCGCAGACCGCGAAGCCCAGGGCGTTGCCCAGGCCGTGGGTCGCGGCCGTCCAGGTCAGATCGAGGTGCGGAAGGCCGGTCGCCTCGCCCAGTGCCCAGCTCAGCGCGAGCAGCATGGTGACGAAGAGGACCAGGGCGGAGACGGCGAGCAGTCCCCGGGTGAGGCGGTCGGCCGCCAGGGCGCGGCGCTCGCGCAGGGTCAGGACCGCGACCGCCGTCATGCCGGCCGTGAGGACGACGGCGCCGAGCAGCTCGGCCCAGTCGTCGACGAAGTAGCCGAGCAGGACGAGCAGGGTGCCCGCGGGGACGCTGAGCGCGGCGAAACGGGCGGTGGGGCCGTCGGCGACGCGGCAGAGGAGGCCGGCGACGAGGGCGGCGGCGAAGCCCGCGAAGTGGAAGTGCGGGACGGTCAGCGCCAGGATGTCCAGGTCGAAGCCGAAGAGCGGGTACGAGGCCCGTTCCGCGACCAGGGCGAGGCCGGCGACGGAGGGCGCGACCAGGGCGGTGAGGACCGCGACCTCGCCCGGCCGCAGGGAGCGGGTCAGGATCAGCCGGGCCGGGGCCTGGAGCGCGAGGGCCAGCGTGGCGAGGGCGTAGACGGCGGCGAGCGCGGTCGAGAGCCCCGAGCGGGGCAGCCACAGGGCGAGCGCGCCGGGGGCGGCGAACAGGGGCCAGGCGCGGCGGAGCGGGTCCCATCCCGGTGGCCGGGGGCCGTCGAGGAGCGCGAGCCCCGTCGGGACCACCCAGAACATGCCGATCGTGACGACCGTGCCCACCAGGACCGTCAGTGCGGTCATCGCGCACCCCCACTTGAACGTGTTCAACTCGCATGGCCGAGCGTAGAGGCTTTCTTGAACGTGTTCAAGTGGATGGGGGACACGGTCGGCGGCCCTCCGCTTGCGGGGCCCCGCGCACTGCGACAGACATGAAGGACTGGCCGGAACCGGGCGCCGTGGCCCGGGGAGAGAAAGCGGGAGAACCAGGTGCGCTCACCCCACTGCCGGACGCGGCGAACCCCCACCGCTCCCGGCGCGACCCACCCGACCGCTCTCGACCCGACCCCCGCCCGGGCGACCGCCCCGACCGTTCGCGCGGCGACCGCCCCGACCTCCCGTGCGGTGACCGCCCCGACCTCCCGTGCGGTGACCGCCCGGACCGCTCGTGCGGCGACCGCCCCGACCTCCCGTGCGGTGACCGCCCGGACCGCTCGTGCGGCGACCGCCCCGACCCCCCGCCGCGCGACCCCCCGCGCCGCCGTCGCCCGTTCCGCGCTCGCGGCGCTCGCCGCCTCGCTCCTCCTCGCGGGGTGCACCTCCGTCTGGGAGGGTGCCCGGGGCGGCGCCCAGCCCGCCGCGGCCGGTCCGACGCAGGACGTCCTCCTCCAGCCGCTCGCCGCCCGGGGACCCGACCCCTTCACCGAGTCCTCGGCCCGGGCCACCGCACAGCCGGCCTCGCCGGCCCGTGGCACGGACACCGACGGCGCGCAGGTCCGTGAGGTCACCGGCTCCACCCCCGGCCTCTACGGCGGCACGCGCGCGGAGGGCAGCTGCGACGTCGAGCAGCAGGCCGCGTTCCTCTCCGCCGACGAGAACAGGACCCGGGCCTTCGCCGAGGCCGCCGGAATCCCCGAGACCAACCTCGGCGACTGGCTGCGCGGGCTGACCCCGGTCGTCCTCCGCTCGGACACCCGGGTCACCAACCACCGCTACCGCGAGGGCAGGGCCAACGCCTTCCAGTCCGTCCTCCAGACCGGTACGGCGGTCCTCGTCGACCAGTACGGCTCCCCGCGCGTCCGCTGCGCGTGCGGCAACCCGCTCCGCACCCCGGCCGCGGTCGGGGACGGCATCCACCAGGGCGAACCCTGGGACGGCTTCGACCCCGAGCGCGTGATCGTCATCCGCCCGACCACCACCGTGGTCACCAGCCTGGTCATCGTCAACAACGCCGACCGCAGCTGGATCGAGCGGGCCACCGGCAGCGACGGGGCCCAGGACCGCAAGCCCGCCGTGGAACCCGACTGCGACCCGGACGCCTGCGCCCTCGCCGACGCGACGCCCGACGGCGCCACGCCCGACCCGAGCGCCCCCGGCCGCCGTCCGTCCCCCGACTCCGCCTCCCCGGACAACCCCTCCCGGGCGCCCGTCCCGCCCTCGCCGGAGAACCCCCTGCCCGACGCGTCAGGGACCGGTGGCACCGGCACCGCCCCGAGCCCCGCCGACCCCGACCCGTACCCCGTGCCCGACGCGGATCCGTACCAGGACCCGAACACCGATCCCCGTGTGCAGCCGGACCCCGCCGACCCCTACGCGGAGCCCCCCGGCGAGCCGACCGTCCCGGACGGCGAACTGCCGCCCGAGGAGCTGTTCCCCGCCCGGCCGGTCCCCGACCAGCCCGAGACCTTCGAGGGATGAAACGGATCTTCATGGTGCGCACGGGCGGGGCTGCGCCTAGCGTGGCCCCATGAACGCGGGCAACGGGGGAGGGGATGCGGTCGAGCGGCTCAGCCGCGCCCTGGAGGGAGCGGACGCCGGGAGGGCACGGATCCTGGCCGAGATCGGTACGGCCTTCCGGATGGGCGGCTTCGACTGGGATCTCGTCGACGGCACGATGATCATGGACGAGGCCGCCCTCGACGTCTTCGACATGGACCGGGCCGACTACGACGACCACCCCGACTCGCTCGGCTCGCGGGTCCTGCCGGACGAGGCCCGCCGCCTCGACACCCTGGTCGCGCAGGCGCTCAAGGACGGCAGCGCGGAGTACGGCGCGTACTTCCGCATCCGCCGCCGGAACGGCGTGCACCAGTGGACCCACACCCAGGGGATCGTCCACCGGGACGACGCCGGCCGCCCGGTCCGCATCGTCGGCGTCGTCCGGGACGCCACCCATGAACTCAGCGAGTCCGCCGCCCGGCTCGGCCTCGACGAGGGGCGGCGCCGGCGCGCCGGGGTCGTCGAGGGCACCACGGCCGCCCTCGCCTACGCGCGGACCGTCCAGGACGTCATCGACCTGCTCAACGACTCCCACGCCCTGGAGCACTTCGGCGCCGCCAGCCTCGTCATGGGCCTCCTCGACGCCGGCCGCATCCATCTGGTCGCCGAGGGCCCCGACGGCGCCTTCGTGCCGGGCACCCGGTTCACCCGGGTGGACGAGCCGTACCCGATGAGCGAGGTGATCCGCACCCTGCGGCCGCGGTTCATCGAGTCGCCCCGGGACTTCGCCGACTCCTTCCCGGTGCTCTGGCCGCACATCAGCGGACTCGGCATCACCGCCGCCGTCTATCTGCCGCTCATCGCCCAGGCCCGGCCCATCGGCGCGCTCGGACTCCTCTACAGCGACAAGACCGGCTTCAGCGAGGACGAGCGGACCCTGCTCGTCGCCCTCGGCAGCAGCATCGCCCAGAGCCTCCAGCGGGCCATGCTGTACGAGCAGGAGCACGACCTCGCCGAGGGGCTCCAGCAGGCGATGCTGCCCCGCAGGATCCCCGACGTGCCGGGCGCCCAGACGGCCGTCCGCTACCGTTCGGCCCGCCTCGGCCGGGACATCGGCGGCGACTGGTACGACATCATCGCGCTCCCCGGCGGGCGGGTCGGCGCCGTCATCGGGGACGTCCAGGGCCACGACACCCACGCGGCTGCCGTCATGGGCCAGCTGCGGATCGTGCTGCGCGCGTACGCCGCCGAGGGGCACACCCCGGCCACGGTGATGGCCCGCGCCTCCGTCTTCCTGCACGAACTCGACACCGAACGCTTCGCCACCTGCACCTACGCCGAGGTCGACCTCGGCACCGGGGTCGTCCAGGTGGTGCGCGCCGGACATGTCGACCCGCTGATCCGGGAGATGGACGGGCGCTGCCGCAGGATCCCCGTGGAGGGCGGACTGCCGCTCGGGCTCTCCGCCGAGTTCGGCCGGCTCGACTATCCGGTGACGACGCTGGAACTGGACCCCGGGCAGACCCTGCTGCTCTACACCGACGGCCTGGTCGAGAAGCCCGGCTCCGACCTCGACGAAGGCCTCCAGTGGCTGTCCGCCCTCGTCCGGCGCGGGCCCGCCGACCTCCAGGAACTCGCCGACCACCTGTGCGACGTGGTCGCCGACCGGGGCGGCGAGGACGACGTGGCGATCCTGCTCCTGCGCCGCGAGGCCGCGACCGCCGGCCATGGCGCCGGCCGCTTCCAGCAGCACGTGGCCCAGAACGACCCCGAGGCGCTGAGCTCGGCCCGGCACATGATCAGGGCCGCCGTCCGGGCCTGGGGCGCCGAGGAACGGGCCGACGAGATCGAGCTGGTCGCCGACGAGCTCATGACCAACGCGCTGATGCACACCGACGGCGGGGCCATCGTGACCCTGCGGATCCTCGGCGGGGCCGAACGGCGGCTCCGGGTGGAGGTCGAGGACCGCTCCAGCGCGCTGCCCCGCCGCCGCGAGGCGGGGGAGGCGGGCGTCTCCGGGCGCGGACTGCTGCTCGTCGACCAGATCTCCGACGTCTGGGGAGTGGAGTCGCGGGGGAGCGGCAAGTGCGTGTGGTGCGAGTTCACCGTGCAGAACTGAGCCCGTCACAGAGAGGTGCGACTGTTAACAGAAGACCGCGACTGTTAACAGAGCGTGCACTGATCGCCCTTGACCGTAACTGTCGGTACGCGATTGACTTCGTGCTTCCGGCTCTCCGCGCAGCATGTACGTGAGGACACGAGTGAGCAGCGAGCTACTGGCACCGCTAGACCTGGCCTTCTGGCACCTGGAATCCACCGCGCACCCCCTGCACCTCGGGGCGCTCGCCCACTTCGGCCCCGCCCCGACGGCCGGCGGCCAGGAGCCACCGGACGTCCTCGGCCTGCTCGCCCGCCGCGCCGCCGCCGTCCCCCGGCTCCGGATGCGCGTCCGCGACGTCCTGCTCCCCGTCGGCGGCGCCGCCTGGAGCGCCGACCCCGACTTCGACGTACGCCGGCACGTCCACGAGATCGCCCTCCCCGGCGCCGACTTCCCCGCCGAGGCCGCCCGCCTCGCCGCCGAACTCATGGAACGGCCCGTCGCCCGCGGCCTGCCGCCCTGGGAGATGTACCTGCTCAGCGGCGCACCCGACGGCTCCTTCGCCGTCCTCGTGAAGCTCCACCACGCCCTCGCCGACGGCATGCGCGCGGTCGCCATCGGCGCCGGCATCTTCGACGAGATCGCCGCGGGCCGCCGCACGGCGGGCGGCGCCCGTCCCGTACCCCCGCGCCCCTGGCTCCCCGGGCCCGGACGGCTCCTCGGCATGGCCCGCGACCGGCTCGGCGACCTCGGCCGGGCCGTCGAGGTCGGCGCCTCCGTCGTCCGTGCCAGCCGCCTCGACGGACGGCCCACCGCCGTCCTCGCCGCCGAGTCCAGCGGCACCCGCAGGATCGCCACCGCTTCGCTGCCCCTGGAGCGGGTCCACCGGATCCGCCGCACCACCGGCGGCACCGCCAACGACGTCCTCCTCGCCCTCGTCGCCGGAGCCCTGCGCCGCTGGTTCGACGGGCGCGGACCCTCCCTCCCGGGAGCCGACCTCCGGGCCCTCGTCCCCGTCTCCCGGCGCCGGCCCGGCACCCCGCCCGGCCCCGGGAACAGCCTCTCCGGCTACCTCCTCGACCTGCCCGTCACCGAGGCCGACCCGGCGAACCGGCTGGCCTCGGTCCGGAGCGCCATGGACCGCAACAAGGCCGCGGGCCCCCTCAGGGGCGCCGGGGCCGTCGCCCTCCTCGCCGACCAACTGCCGCCGCTCGCCCACCGCTTCGGCGCGCCGTTCGCCTCCGGCGCCGCCCGGCTCCTCTTCGACCTCCTGGTCACCCAGGTGCCGCTGCCCCGCTCCGCGCTCTCCCTCGGCGGGGCGCCGCTGCAAGCGCTCTTCCCCATGGCCCCGCTGGCCCGCGGTCAGTCCCTGGCCGTCGCCATGTCCCCGTACGGCGGCCAGGTGCACATCGGTCTCGTCGCCGACGGCGAGGCCGTCCCCGACCTCGACGCGCTGGCCGACGCCCTCAGGGCCGAACTCGACCTCCTGGACCCGCCGGAGACGCCGTAGCCCCGCCGCCTACGCGGTGCAGGTCGTGCCGGGCCGCACCTTCGTGAGGCGGATCAGGTACTCCTCGACCTTCCTGTCGACGCAGGGGTTGCGGCCGTACCCGGTGTGGCCGGGGGCCTCGAAGGACAGCAGCATGCCGCCGGGGAACTGGCGCGCCAGACTCACCGCCTCGGCGTACGGCGTCGCAGGGTCCCCGGCCGTGCCCACGACCAGGACCGGCGGGACGCCCGCCGCCCGCACCCGGTGCGGGCGGCCGCGGCCGGCCGGCCAGTCCTCGCAGACCAGCTCGGCCGTCACGCCGGTCGTGCCGTAGACGCCCGCCGCCTTCTCGGCGGGGCCGAGCGCGTCCCAGTAGGCCTGGGCGTCGCGGGGGTGGGGGACGTCGAGGCAGTTGATCGCGATGAGGGCGGCCTCGCTGTTGTCCTCGGGGACGGTGTCGGCGGGCTCGGCCTCGGGGCCGGTGCCCGGATCGGCGTTGGGATCGGTGTCCGAGTCGGCGTCGGTGTCCGAGTCGGCGTCGGGGTCGGTGGCGGGCGGCTCCTCCTCTCCCGCCGCCAGGGCCGCCAGCTTCGTACCGTCCCCGCCGTCCGCCGCCCCCAGGGCCTCGGACAGGGCCGCCCACTGCTCCTCCGGTGTGTACATGGACAGGCTCAGGGCTGAGACCAGGGCCGCGGCGTCGAGACCGTACGCGGAACCGTCGACCGGCAGCGGCTCGCGCCGCGCCCGCTCGACGAGCCGGTCGATCAGCCCGCGTATCTCCTCGGGCGTCGCGCCGGGGCAGCCGTCACCGACCACGTCGGCGCAGGACGTGGCGTACTCCTCGACCGCGTCCCGGAACCCGGTGGCCTGACCGAGCGTCCGCTGCCGCCAGTCGAGCGACGGATCGACCGCCCCGTCCAGGACCATCGCCCGTACGCGGCGGGGGAACTGCTCGGCGTACGAGGTTCCCAGGCTCGTGCCGTACGACCAGCCGACGTACGTCAGCCGCCGGTCGCCGAGCGCCGCCCGCAGGACGTCCAGGTCGCGGGCGGCGTCGTCCGTGCCGACGTGCGCGAGCAGCGGCCCGCTGGCCTTCCGGCAGCCGTCGGCGGTGGCCCGCGCCTCCGCGAGGGCGTCGGCGCGCTCCGCGTCCGTACGGGGGACGAGGGGGGAGACGGATGCGTCGGCGCCCGGGGCGTCGTCCGTGGATCCCGCAGGGGCGCAGGTCAGCGCCGGCCTGCTCTCCCCGACGCCGCGCGGATCGAAGGACACGACGTCGAACCGCTCGCGCACACCCCGGCCCATCGCGTCGGCGCCGCCGTCCCTGATGAGCCGCACGCCGCGCTCGCCGGGGCCTCCGGGGTTGAGGACGACCGACCCGACGCGCTTCCCTGGCACCGCGGTGGCCGCCTTCGCGACCGGCAGGACGAAGGTCCTGCCGTCGGCGGGACGGGCGTAGTCCATCGGAACGGTGAGCGAGGCGCACAGATGGTCGCCGCACGGCTTCCAGGCGAGCTTCTGGCCGTAGAAGCGCCGGAGGTCGGGACGGTCCGCCGGATCGGCGGCCCCGGCCGACGACCTCGGCCGGCTCCCGTCCGGGCCGGACCCGGCCGTACAGGCGCCGAGGGAGGCGACGCCGAGTACGGCGAGGGCGAGAGCGAGCGCCTGGCGGCGGGCGGGGGCGGTGATCACGAGGTACTCCCATGGGGTGGTCGGTCCAGGGAAGGATCGCGCGCGGATGCTGAGGATTTGCTGAGGCCGGGGAGGCCGGGGAGGCCGGGGAGGCCGGGGAGGCCGGGGAGGCCGGGGAGGCCGGGGAGGCCGGGGAGGCGGGAAAAGGGACAGAGGGCCGGGGCGGCGGGGGAGGGGCGGGGCGTCCGCGCGTTCATCCGGTGGCCGGGACCGTCCCGAGGCCGTGTTCATCCGGAGGGCACGACCGGGACCGGACGCGTCGGCCCCACCGCTCAGTCCGGTGTCGGCAGCCTCAGGACGAACCTCGCCCCGCCCCCCTCCGCCCGCCCCGCCGTGAGCGTGCCGCCATGGGCATGGGCGACCCAGGACGCGATCGACAGACCGAGGCCGGTCGAGCCGGATCCGCTGCGGAAGCGTTCGAACAGGGCCTCGGCGACCTCCGGCGGCAGGCCGGGCCCCGCGTCCTCGACGGTCAGCGTGCCGTCCCGGGTCACCGTGATCCGTACCTCCGCCGGAACACCGGGCTCGTGGCCGTGCGCGAGCGCGTTCCCCAGCAGGTTGCCGACGGCGCGGCGGACCAGATCGGGGTCGGCGACCACGATCGTGTCCTCCGCCTCGACCCGGACGCGATGCCCCTCCCCGGGGGCCTCCGCCTCCTGGACGACCGCCTCCACCACCTGGTCGAGCCGCAGCGGCTGGCGCGCCACCGTGGCCGTGCCGGACATGAGGCGGGCCCGCGTCAGCAGCCCGTCGACCAGCCGGCCCATGCCCTCCGCGAGGCGCAGCGTGCGCCGGTGCACCTCGGTGCTGTCCGTGTCCCCGCGCAGCGCCGTCTCCGCGAGCGTCCGCAGCGAGGCCGCCGGGGTCCGCAGATCGTGCGCCGCGTCCGCCAGGAACGCCTCCTGCTGGCCGAGCGCGGTGAGCGCCGGCCGGACCGCCCGCCCCGACAGGGCGTGCCCGACGGCCGCCGAGAGGAGGACGAGGATCGCGCAGCCGCCCGTCACCACCCCCACCAGCCGCCGGTGGTCGTCGCCCTGGGCCGACGCGTCGGTCAGGGTCACCAGGACGCCCTGCGGCCCCGCGTCCTCCGCCGCCTCCGACGGGTAGAAGGGCAGCGCGAAGACCCGTACCGGCTCTCCGTCCGCCGTACGCCGGTCGAAGCCCCGCGCCTCTCCGGCCCGCACCGCCGCACGACCGGCCTCCATGACCACCCCGGGACCGGCCGTCAGGCACGGCGCGGAAGGCGCGTGCTGGACGGTCAGATCGTCGTCGTCGGCGGCGGTCCCGGTCCCGCCGGTCCCGCCGGTCCCGCCGGTCCCGGCCTCCGCCTCCGTGGCCACGAGGAGCACGGTCAGCGGTGGGCAGTCGGTGTTCACCGTGTCCGCGAGGACGTCCGTGGCCAGCCTTCCGTCCTCGTCGGTCTCCAGCAGACCGAGGGCCCAGCTGGAGTCCGTCTCCATCGCGTGGTCGAGCTGCTCCCGCCAGCGCGCGCTGTCGCTCCGTACGGCGAGTACGGCCATCGCGATCAGGCCCACGGCGCTGGTCAGCGCGAACAGCAGACTGATCCGACGGCGCAGCCGCAGGACCCGCTCCGTCGGCGTGAGCGCGCCCGAGGACGCCGCCGACCGGCGGGAGAGAGCCCGCCTCACCGCGTGCCGTCGGGCAGCGCGAGCCGGTAGCCGACCCCGCGCACGGTGCGGATGAGCGGCGGGTCCCCGAGCTTGCGGCGGAGCTGGGAGACGAGCACCTCGAGGACGTTGGACTGCGGGTCGGCCATCTCGTCCCAGCAGCTCTCGATCAGCTCGGCCCGAGGGACCGCCTGGTCGGCGCGGGCCGCCAGGACCTCAAGGACGGCGAACTCCCTGGTGGTGAGCGTGAGGAGCACCCCGGCCCGGCGGACCAGCCGACGGGCGGTGTCGACCTCCAGGTCGCCGACGTGACGCACCGGAGGACGGACGACGGCGGAGCGCCGGCACAGGCTGCGCACCCGGGCGACCAGCTCCGGCACGGCGAACGGCTTCACCAGGTAGTCGTCGCCGCCGCTCGCGAAGCCCTCCACCCGGTCGGCCACCGTGTCGCGCGCGGTCAGGAAGAGCACGGGCACGGCACGGCCGTCACGCCGCAGCCCCTCGACGTAGGCGGCGGCGTCCCCGGACGGCAGCATCCGGTCGAAGACCGCGCAGTCGTACGCGGTCACGAACAGGGCCTCGTCGGCCCGGGGCAGATCGGCGGCCTCGTCGACGGCGAGCCCGGCGGCCCGCAGGGCGGCGGCCACCCCGAACCGGAGGTCTTCGTCGTCCTCGACGAGCAGTACGCGCACGTCACCCACCCTAGGGGGTGCGCCGTGCGGCCCGTCCGGGCCCCGGTGGACACGCCCCGGGGGTGTCCGGCGAGCGGCCCCGTCACCCGTGCGGCAGGGTGGAACCATGCCCGAACTCCCCGAGGTGGAAGCGCTCCGCGCGTTCCTCGACACGCACCTGGTGGGCAAGGAGATCGCCCGTGTGCTGCCCGTCGCGATCAGCGTCCTCAAGACGTACGACCCGCCCCTGAGCGCCGTCGAGGGGGCCGAGGTCACCGCGGTCGGACGGCACGGGAAGTTTCTCGACCTCACCGCCGCGGGACCCGCCGGCGAGCTGCACCTGCTGTTCCACCTCGCCCGCGCGGGCTGGCTCCGCTGGCAGGACCCGCTGCCCTCGGGACCGCCCAAGCCCGGCAAGGGCCCGCTGGCGCTGCGGACCGCGCTCACCGGCGGCGACGGCTTCGACCTCACCGAGGCGGGCACCACCAAGCGCCTCGCCGTGTACGTGGTGCGCGACCCGCGGGAGGTCCCGGGCGTCGCGCGGCTGGGACCCGATCCGCTCGCCGAGGAGTTCGGCCCGGAGGAGTTCGCCGCCCTCCTCTCCGGCGAACGGCGCCAGATCAAGGGCGCCCTGCGCGACCAGAGCCTCATCGCCGGCATCGGCAACGCGTACAGCGACGAGATCCTCCACGCCGCGAGGATGTCCCCCTTCAAACCCACCCAGAACCTCACCCCGGACGAGACCGCCGACCTCTACACGGCGATGCGGACCACCCTCCACGAGGCCGTCGAACGCTCCCACGGCCTTGCCGCGGGGAAGCTCAAGGCCGAGAAGAAGAGCGGCCTGCGCGTCCACGGCCGCACCGGCGAACCCTGCCCCGTGTGCGGGGACACGATCCGCGAGGTCTCGTTCAGCGACTCCTCCCTCCAGTACTGCCCCACCTGCCAGACCGGCGGGAAGCCGCTCGCCGACCGCCGTCTGTCGAAGCTCCTCAAGTAGCCCGAGTCCGAGCCCGGGTCCGAGCCTGAGTCCGAGCCTGAGTCCGAGCCGGAGCCCGAGCCCGAGCCCGAGCCCGCGGAGCTCGCGGTCTCGGAGGTGCCCGCGGCCGCCCGTTACACTCCGCCGCATGCTGCGCGTACTGGCCGTCGACGACGAGGAACCCGCCCTCGGAGAGCTGCTCTACCTGCTGCGCGCCGACCCCCGTGTGCGCTCCGCCGAGGGCGCGGGGGACACCACCGCCGCCCTCCGCCGGATCGGGCGGGCCCTGGAGACCGGGCCGGACGGCGACGACGCCGTCGACGTCGTCTTCCTCGACATCCACATGCCCGGCCTCACCGGACTCGACGTGGCCCGACTGCTCGCCGGCTTCGCCCGCCCGCCGCTCGTCGTCTTCGTCACCGCCCACGAGGGCTTCGCGCTCCAGGCCTTCGACCTGAAGGCGGTCGACTACGTCCTGAAGCCCGTCCGCCGCGAACGCCTCGCCGAGGCCGTCCGCCGTGTCCACGACCTCGTGCACGCCACCGCCGCCCCGGCCCCGGCGGGGCCCGCCGCACCCGCCGTGCCCGAGCAGATCCCCGTCGAGCTCGGCGGGATCACCCGGTTCGTCTCCGTCGACGACATCGTGTACGTCGAGGCCCACGGCGACTACGCCCGCCTCCACACCGACCACGGCAGCCATCTCGTCCGCATCCCGCTCTCCACCCTCGAGGAGCGGTGGGCGGCCCGGGGGTTCGTCCGCATCCACCGCAGCCATCTCGTCGCGCTCGCCCGGATCGACGAGCTCCGCCTCGACGGCGGCGCCACCTCCGTCCGGGTCGGCGACACCGACCTGGCGGTCAGCCGGCGGCACGCCCGCCCCCTGCGGGACCTGCTGATGCGCCGCGCCGGGGGCTGAGACCGACCTGCGCCGCCCCCTACCGCGGGTGCTCCCACCTGCGTAGACTCCACGCGACCCGGGCCCCGAGGGCCGCTACTTCCGAGGGAAGCGGACGACGATGTCCGAGCAGCACCCTCCCCCGGCCTTCGGGCGGGGGGACCCCCAGCGCCGACCCCGCCGCGAGACCGTCACGTACGCCTCCGCCCACGGCGCCGGGACGACCGCGCCGGGCCCCGCCCGGCGCCGCCCCGTCCACCCGCCGGCACGCTCCGAGATCGACGAGCAGACCACCCTCGGCCACACCTACGTCCGCTCCCTGATGCGCAGCCAGCTGCGCGCCGCCCTCACCGCCCTGGGCGCGCTCGCGCTGCTCGTCGGCTCGCTGCCGCTGCTCCTCGCCCTGCCCGCCCCCGAGGCCTTCGTCTGGCTCGCCCTCGGTGTCGGGGTGTACCCCATCGTCTGGGGGATCGCCCACTGGTACGTACGGCGCGCCGAACGCAACGAGCGCGACTTCACCGGCCTCGTCGAACGCTGACCGCCGCGTGAACCAGACCTACGCCGTCGCGGCCGTCACCGCCGTCGTCCTCGCCACCGTCCTCATCGGCGCCCTCGGCCTGCGGATCTCCCGGACGACCTCAGACTTCTACGTGGCCTCGCGCACCGTGCGGCCCGGCCTCAACGCCGCCGCCATCAGCGGCGAGTACCTCTCCGCAGCCTCCTTCCTCGGCATCGCCGGGCTCGTCCTCGTCCAGGGCCCCGCCATGCTCTGGTACCCGGTCGGCTACACCGCCGGCTACCTCGTGCTCCTTGTCCTCGTCGCCGCCCCGCTGCGCCGCTCCGGGGCGTACACCCTCTCCGACTTCGCCGAGGCCCGCCTCGAGTCCCCGCAGGTGCGCCGGCTCGCCAGCCTCTTCGTCGTCGGCATCGGCTGGCTCTACCTCCTGCCCCAACTCCAGGGCGCCGGGCTCACCCTGGAGATCCTCACCGGCGCGCCCGACTGGGTCGGCGGACTGCTCGTCGCCCTCGTGGTCACCGGCACGGTCGCCGCGGGCGGGATGCGCAGCATCACCTTCGTGCAGGCCTTCCAGTACTGGCTGAAGCTGACCGCCCTGCTCGTCCCCGTCCTCTTCCTGCTCGCCGCCTGGTACGGCGACGGGGCACCCAGGGCCCGCTTCGACGCCCCCGCCGTGCTGCGCGGCCACACCGTCGTCAAGGTCGCCGACACGGTACGGATCGGGCTCGACGCCCCGCTCACCCTCACGGTCACCGGCCGCGTCGACTCGGTCGCGTACGAGCGGCGGACCGTCACCCTCGCCCCCGGCACCCACCACGTCCTCGGCGGCACGACCCTCGCCTTCGCCCCGGGCGCGGCACTGCCCGAGAGGGTCGCCAGCGGTTCGGACCCTCCCCCAGCCTCCGGCCGGGGGGACCCCCATCTCGCTCCGCTCGGCTGGTCGCAGCCGCTGGCAGGCGGCCGCGACGGGCACCAGCTGTACGCCACGTACGGACTGATCCTCGCGACCTTCCTCGGCACCATGGGTCTGCCGCACGTCGCCGTCCGCTTCTACACCAGCCCGCACGGCCGGGCGGCCCGCCGCACCACCCTCGTCGTGCTCGGACTCGTCGGCGCCTTCTACCTGTTGCCGCCGCTCTACGGCGCCCTCGGCCGGATCTACGCCCCCGAGCTGGCCCTCACCGGCTCCGCCGACGCCGCCGTGCTCGTGCTGCCCGACCGCATCCTGGGCGGGCTGCTCGGGGACCTTCTGGGCGCGCTCCTCGCGGGCGGCGCCTTCGCCGCCTTCCTCTCCACCGCCTCGGGGCTCACCATGTCCGTCGCGGGAGTCCTCACCCAGGACGTCCTGCCGTCGCGGGGCGTACGGCACTTCCGTCTCGCGACCCTGCTCGCCACCGCCGTACCGCTGGCCGTGGGGGTGTTCGCCTCGAAGGTGCCCGTCGCCGACGCCGTCGGCCTCGCGTTCGCCGTCTCCGCCTCCTCCTTCTGCCCGCTGCTCGTGCTCGGCATCTGGTGGCGGCGCCTCACCCCGCCCGGCGCGACGGCCGGGCTGCTGCTGGGCGGCGGCTCCGCGCTCGCGGCCGTGATGGCGACCCGGGCGGGGCTCGCCCCCGAGGGCTGGCCGCACACCCTGATGGCCTGGCCCGCGGTCTGGTCGGTGCCGCTCGGCTTCCTCACCATGGTCCTGGTATCCCTGGCCACGCCCCGCCGGGTCCCGCCCGGAACTCCGGCGCTCCTCGCCCGCCTCCATCTGCCGGAGGAGATCACCGGCACCGTCCCCGCCCCCGCCCAGGAGGTCCGCCGATGAGCGGCATCGCCCTCGCCGCCGCGGCCGCCGCCGGGGCCGTGCTGCTCGCCGCGGGCTTCGTCCTCGGCCGGTTCGCCGCCCGGCGCGGGGGCCGCGCCGCCGACCCCGACCTCGGCACTCCCGTCGAACGGGCCACCTTCCACACCCTGCACACCGCCTCCCTCGCCGCGCCGCCGCTCCGCGCCGGGCTCACCGAGGAGACCGCGCGCAGGGCGGCCGGCACCCTCCGCTCGCTGCTCGGCACCGAGGCGCTCTGTCTCACCGACCGGGGCGCCGTCCTCGCCTGGGACGGACCCGGCGAGGACCACCACCGGGCGCACGTCCCGGAACAGGCCGCCGAGACCCTGGAGACCGGCCGCAGCCGGTCCGTGCACACGGACTGCGCCGACCCCGCCTGCCCGCTGCGCTGGGCGGTGATCGCCCCGCTCACCGGCGAGGACGGGGTGCTCGGCGCGCTCGTCGCCTACGGCTCGCGGGAGTCGGCCGTCCTGGTGCGGGCCGCGACCGAGGTGGCCCGCTGGGCATCCGTACAGCTGGAACTCGCCGAACTCGACCGCTCACGCACCCGCATCGTGGAGGCCGAGATCCGTGCGCTGCGCGCGCAGATCTCCCCGCACTTCATCTTCAACTCACTCGCCGCCATCGCCTCGTTCGTCCGCACCGACCCGGAGCAGGCTCGCGAACTCCTCCTCGAGTTCGCCGATTTCACCCGCTACTCCTTCCGCAGGCACGGCGAGTTCGCCCAGCTGGCCGACGAACTGCGGTCCATCGAGCAGTACTTGGCGCTCGCCGGGGCGCGCTTCGGCGACCGGCTGAAGGTGACGCTGCAGATCGCCCCCGAGGTCCTGCCGGTCACCCTGCCCTTCCTGTGCCTCCAGCCCCTGGTGGAGAACGCGGTGAAACACGGCCTCGAGGACCGGGAGCGGGGCTGCCGGGTCACGATCGCCGCCCGCGACGCGGGCGCCGAGGCCGTGGTGACCGTCGAGGACGACGGCATCGGCATGGACCCGGAGCTGCTGCGCGCGGTCCTGCGCGGAGAGCACCCCGCCGGCTCCGGCATCGGCCTGTCCAACGTGGACGAGCGGCTGCGCCAGGTGTACGGGGCGGAGTACGGACTCGTCATCGAGACGGGGGCCGGCGCGGGGATGAAGGTGACGGTACGCATCCCCAAGTACCGTCCTGGTGTGCACCGTTCACCGGTCTGACCGCGCAGGGGCCGGGCGGGCGGGCCGGGTCAGCGCAGATGCAGCGAGAGATGGGCGAGCGGCAGGCCCAGCTTCCAGGCGGGCAGCCAGATCTGCTCCTCCTCGTCGACCGCGCAGCCGGACTCGTCGTCCGTCCGGCCGTCCAGGTCGGCGGCGCGGACCCAGGTGTCGCGCAGGCGGCGCCACGCCGTCTCCGCGAGCGCCAGGTCGGGGCCGTCGCCGCCGGCCGCGCGGCGGGCCGCGAGCCGCTCCTCGACCCAGGGGGGCCAGGGCCGGTCGTACGCCGTGTGCCGCAGCCATTCGTCGACGCGGCCCGCGGTCCGGCCGCCCACCGGTCCGTCCGGCTCCTCCGAGAGGTGGACGGTGAGGGCGAGCGCCTGGAGGCCCGCCCGGTACTCCAGTGAGCCGGGGGCCACGAGGGCGGCGGCCCGCAGCACCTCGTCGGCCAGGTACTCGGCGCACAGCCAGGCCATCGGGACGGCGAGTTCGCCGCCGCTCGTGCCGCCGGCGCCGTTCGTGCTCTCGGGGCGCAACGCTCCCACCTTCTCCCGGACATCGGGGACCCGGACGTGTGGGACCCGGGGAGAGCTTCCTCCGTGGAGGGCGCCCGCGTGTCCCGCTTTGCTCAACTCGCCCGTGTGGTTTCGGATACGTTTCCCGGCCGGATCGGTGCCGGTGGGATGACTGATGTCCCGGGAGGCGTACGGGGCGCGGGAGGCGTCTCCGGCAGCGCGGCAGCGGTAGCGGCGGCCGGCCGTGGCTCCGACTCCGCCGGCCGCCGGGGCGGTGGCCGGGGAGCGGCGGTTCAGCCGAGGAGCGCGTACACCGCGGTCGCGTGGGCCGCGGTCTCCTCCGTGCCCTCGGCCGTCATGGTGATGTCGGCGAAGGCCATCCGCTTTCCGGCCTTGGTGAGCCGGGCCCGCACCAGGACGTCGGCGCCGACGACCGCCCGCTGGAAGCTGATCGACTGCTGGACGGTGGTCATGGGCACGAAGCCGCCCCGTGCCGCGGCGACCGCGATCACGGTCGCCGTGTCGGCGGCGGACATCAGGGCCTGTCCGGACAGGCCCCCGCCCTCCCGGGCGAGCCGTTCCGACCAAGGGAGCCGGAGCACGGCCTCCTGGCCGTCGACCGATTCGACGGTGAGCCCGAGATCGAGCACCCAGGGCGCGAAGTTGTCGGCGAGGATCTTTTCGGCGGCGGCGAGTGTCAGCGTCACGGCGTCATTGTGGGGCCGCTGCGCGGGGCCGGGCAACGGCCGCGCGGTGCGGCCGGTAGCCGGGGAGGGACCGGCCCAGCTGCCGCAGCGCGTAGTGGGAGCGGGACTTGACGGTGCCGGCCGGGATGCCGAGGTCGACGGCGGCCTCGTTGACGGTCAGGCCGTGGAAGTAGATCCGGACCAGGACCGCGCGGTGCTCGGGGCTCAGTTCGCGGACGGCCGCCCGCACGTCGAGCGCGGCCTCGGCCGAGGCGGTGGCGTCGTCGGGGTCGGGGGTCACCGCGAGGACGCCGTCCCCGATCTCGGCGGGCCGGGCGAGCCGTGAGCGCCGGGCGTCGATGGCGAGGCGGCGGGCCACGGTGAAGAGCCAGGGGCGCATCGACTCGTAGGGGCCGTCGAAGGCCTCGGGGTGGAGCCAGGCCCGTACCAGGGTCTCCTGGGCGAGGTCCTCGGCCCGCTGGCGGTCCCCGTAGGTGAGGCCGAGCAGGAACGAGAGGAGCGCGGGGCCGTGGTCCCGCTGCAGCTC